>NZ_JABUEX010000074.1:0-8415 GCF_013314835.1 Syntrophothermus sp. | reverse complement strand
TGGACTGTTTCGATTAAGAACTGGGGATTGATTCTATCCCAACTGATAATCCTGTTCAAGGAAAGAGTCGAGCCCTACCTATGATTTAGTTACTAAATGGGGTTTACACAAATAACTTGACAGACCCGCTGATTCCTGGCTCTGGGAATAGTGATTTCTTACCAAATGCACAGTGACATCGTTATTTTTGATTAGTTTGAGGTGCACTTTCCTGTATCAAGCCGGTGTTATGGCTGAAGAGCTGATGACTATTTTCTTTCCTCAGCATCAAGAAAATCACCTGGTTTATAATAAAATCTGTGTATATCAGTGTAAATCCGTGTACATCTGTGGCTATCTCTAAAAAGCTCTGCGTTAATCAGCGTCTAAATCAAATAAGTTAAAGCTTCCTTAAGGGGGCGGAACTGTTGGGGCGTATTTTGGACACCATCGATTCCCCGTCTGACCTGAAAAATTTAAAAGTACCACAACTTGAAGAGCTGGCGGGTGAGATCCGAGAGATTCTAGTGAACACGGTAGCAGAAAATGGAGGGCATCTGGCAGCTAACCTGGGTGTGGTGGAGCTAACTTTGGCTCTCCATCACGTGCTCGATACGCCTAGGGATAAAATAATTTGGGATGTGGGGCACCAGTGCTACACTCACAAGGTAATTACTGGAAGAAAGAACGAGATTCACACCCTGCGTAGATTTAAAGGGTTGAGCGGTTTTCCTAAGGTGGAGGAAAGTATATACGATGTTTTCAATACCGGTCACAGCAGCACATCTATTTCTGCAGCCTTGGGAATGGCGTTGGCCCGAGACCTGCAACGGGAAAGGTTCAGGATCGTAGCGGTTATTGGGGATGGTGCTTTGACCGGGGGCATGGCTTTTGAAGCCTTGAACCACGCCGGGCACCAGGGATGTGACCTTACGGTTGTGCTGAACGACAACGAGATGTCGATCTCTCGAAATGTAGGGGCTTTATCCACTTATCTGAGTAATCTGCGGAGCGATCCCGCCTATTTTCGCCGCAAGGCAGAAATCGAAAGCTGGGTACAACGTATTCCGGGGATTGGACCGAACATCGTCCGAGTGGCAGAGAAACTCAAAGACTCTTTAAAGTACCTGATCGTTCCGGGAATGCTTTTTGAAGAGCTAGGATTTACCTATATCGGTCCGATTGACGGGCACAACCTGCAGGACTTGATTACTGTTTTGGGCAAAACCGGCGGAATGAAGGGTCCGGTGCTTATTCATGTTATAACCCAGAAAGGAAAGGGATATGAGCCGGCTTTAGCCAAACCAGATGAATTTCACGGTATCGGGCCTTTTAACGTTGATACTGGGTTACCATTGAAACCGGCTTCTGTAACTTATACCCAGGTGTTCGGCGACTTCATGGTCCAGAGGGCGAGCCAAGACCCTCGGGTAGTGGCGATAACCGCAGCCATGACCAGCGGCACCGGATTGAGTGATTTTGCTCGTCGTTTTCCAGACCGGTTTTTTGATGTGGGTATATGTGAACAGCATGCTGTGACACTAGCTGCGGGGATGGCCCGCATGGGTTTGCGGCCGGTTGTGGCCATCTACTCGACGTTTTTACAAAGAGCTTATGACCAGATCGTCCACGACGTCTGTCTCCAGAACCTGCCGGTTGTATTCGCAGTTGATCGAGCAGGCTTGGTGGGGGAAGATGGGCCTACTCACCACGGGGTATTTGACCTGTCTTACCTGCGGCATATTCCCAACCTGGTAGTTATGGCTCCCTCCGATGAAAACGAGTTAGCCGATATGCTCTATTCGGCTTTCAGTTATGACATGCCGGTGGCCGTGCGTTACCCGCGGGGAAGCGGGGAGGGCGTAGGAGTCAAGAAGGAAAGGAAGCTTATTCATCTACCTCAAGCTCGCATCATTAGAGAGGGAAGAAATATGCTTTTTCTCGGTATTGGCCGGGGCGTGGGCTTGGCCCTTCGGGCGGCCGAGATATTACAGGAGCAAGGGATCGAGGCCTCAGTGGTAGATGCCCGGTTCGTCAAACCTCTTGACCGGGAATTGTTGGGAAGCCTGTTGCGACAATTCGAGAGAGTGGTTACGATCGAGGATAACGTTCTTCAAGGAGGATTCGGATCGGCTGTGCTTGAGATGGCTGCTGATCTGAGAAGGCACTGCAATATTCTGCGTGTAGGAGTGCCGGACCGGTTTATAGAACACGGCAGTGTGGATGCCCTTTTCGGCGAGTTAGGGATGGATGCAAGCGGTATAGTAGCCAAGGTGATGGAAACGTGGCCGGAACTGACGCGAACCGGAGGCTGGAGGATATTGAGATTTGGTGAAAAGTAGGTTAGATACCCTTGTACATGACCGAGGACTAGCGCCCACCCGGGAGAAGGCTAGAGCCTTGATCCTAGCGGGGAAAGTAGTGGTAAACGGGAACCGGGTAGATAAGCCTGGTACCAAGGTTCCGGTAGATGCGAATATCGTGGTGTTGGAAGGTGGGCTTACCTATGTGAGCCGCGGAGGGCTGAAGTTGGAAGGTGCGATCCGAGATTTCGGTCTTTCTTTTACGGGCAAAAGGGTTCTGGATGTTGGAGCTTCTACCGGCGGTTTTACGGATTGCGCGCTGCAGCACGGAGCCCTTTCGGTGGTTGCTCTGGATGTCGGTTACGGCCAGCTGGATTGGCGTTTGCGCAACCACGAACGGGTACTGGTTAAGGAGAAGACGAATATAAGGAATTTTTCTTTAGAAGACCTGGGAGAGCCGGTAGACATTGTCACAATAGACGTGTCTTTCATTTCTCTCGGGAAAGTTTTGCCGGCGGTATCTTCCCTGGTACGCGAGGGAGGAGAAATAGTTGCCCTGGTGAAACCCCAATTCGAAGCTGGCCGTGACCAGGTGGGAAAAAAAGGGGTCGTTCGCTCGCGCGAAACCCATAACCACGTGATATTAAAAGTCATTGAATCGGCGGTCGGGCTTGGGTTGTCGGTACGAGGGGTCACTTATTCCCCTTTGACTGGGCCGAAAGGAAACATCGAGTATTTTTTGTACCTCGTGAAAGACGGGCAAGGGCAAGCCGTTTCTGCCCGTGACATAGAAAGGGTTGTAGAGAATGCCCACAGGCAATTGGGGGACACAGGATGAATATAAAAATCGTTTTTAAGAGCACTAAAGAACAAGCACGTGTCTTAGCCCGCAATCTTGCGAACAGGTTACGCAGTTATGGGGCCGTGGCTTGGACGGAAGATGAAGTCCCACCCGATGCGGGTGCAAGGCCGGATGTGGTTGTGATACTGGGAGGTGACGGTACTATTCTGCGGGCAGCTCGCCAGTATGGTCCTCAAGAAATACCTATCCTCGGAGTAAACCTGGGGCAAGTTGGTTTTCTGGCCGAACTACGTGCCGAAGACCTGGACCAGTATCTGCCTCGTTTGTTGGCCCGGGACTATACAGTGCAAGAAAGACTCATGCTAAAGGTAACAATAATGCCGGCCGGGGGATCACCCGTCTCATACCTAGGGCTGAACGATGCGGTGCTGCGGGCGGAAACCGCCAGGGTGGTCGAGATATCGGTCGAAATAAATGGCGAACCGTTGGGCCTCTTTCGCGGAGATGGGCTCATAGTGGCAACACCAACAGGGTCGACTGGCTATTCGCTAGCAGCTGGTGGTCCAGTGATACTGACAGAGGTGGAAGCACTCCTTCTGACTCCCATTAATTCATTTTCATTGTCTAGTCGCCCGCTGGTTATGCCTGCGGACAGTGTTATCAGGATGCAGGTGACAGGTTTGCGCAAAGCTGGTCTGACTGTGGACGGGCAGGTTGAGGTTTCGATGGAACCGGGAGAGATGGTGGAGATAACCAGGGCCGATACGGTTGCCAGGCTGGTCAAGATGAAAGACAAGACCCTGGCAGAGGCGCTAGGGGCCCGACTCAGGCGGGGGGAAGGCAGTTTGGCATGAAAAGCGGTTGGCCCAAAAACGCCGTAGAAATGGCCCACGTGTTGATACATACGGTGGTGGAACAGGGAGACTTTGTGGTAGACGCCACCTGCGGCAACGGGAAGGATACAGTCTTTTTGGCCCGTTTGGTTGGGGAAAAAGGAAAGGTTCTGGCTATAGACGTTCAGCCGCTGGCAATGGAGCGCACCAAGAGTCTGCTGCAGAAGGAAGGCTTGGGGTCCAGGGTCACATTGGTTCGAGATGACCACTCTTTGATCCGCCATTATTTGAGAGAACCGGTAAAAGCGGCGATGTTTAATCTCGGTTATCTTCCGGGCGGGGATAAGCGAGTGGTTACCCGTCCCGAGACTACGATTGCAGCGATGCGGGAAATTCTGTCGGCAGTAGTCCCGGGAGGGCTGGTAACGGTAGTAGCTTACACAGGCCATCCTGGGGGGGTCGAGGAGTTGGAAGCGCTGTTGAGTTATGTGCGAGGTTTGCCTCAACACGAGTTCAGCGTTATGCAAAGCTGTTACATCAATCAAGTCCACCATCCTCCCCAGCTTATCGCAGTCGGGAAGAACAGGGGTGACACCTGATGAAAGCCAGGAGACATTTCGCGATCATCGACATCGTGTCCAACCAACGTATGGAGACGCAGGACGAGCTGTGCGAGGAACTGCGCCGTAGGGGGTTCGAAGTGACCCAGGCTACGGTTTCCCGGGATATTAAAGAACTAAAACTCATCAAGGTGCCGGATGAATGGGGCTATCGTTATGCTGTTCCCAAGTCGGCAGCCGGGCATTACTCGTACGACCGCATGAAACGCCTTTTTGCCGACGCTGTAGTAGCAGTAGAGCGAAATGAAAGCTTGATCGTCATCAAGACCTTGCCTGGCACCGCGCAAGCGGTAGCCTCAGCTATCGATAACTCCGAAATCGAAGGTGTACTCGGTACTGTAGCTGGTGACGATACCATTTTGGTTGTAATGAAGGCGCGCAAGTATCTGAGACAGGTATTTGGCCGTTTCAAGGAGCTCATCGGAGAAAAGTAGTTCTGGATCGGTGGTGGCTCTTTCATAGTGGAGCGTTACTGGGAGGGTTTGAGTACGCCGATGCTGCGCGAAATTTACATCAGGAATCTCGTACTCATTGAGGAATTGAGGCTGGAATTCGGCCCGGGGTTGAACGTGTTTACCGGAGAAACGGGGGCAGGCAAATCCATTGTCATCGACGCTTTGGGGCTTCTCACCGGTGAACGCATGAGCACTGATCTGGTGAGGGACCCGTCTCAAAAAGCGGTGGTAGAAGCCGTGTTCTCGTTAGAAAACTCTTCTTTGAAAGAATACCTTGTCCAGGAAGGGTTTATCGAAGAAGAAGACGATTATCTTGTTCTGAGACGGGAAATAGGTGAGGCAGGACGTGGTACGGTCAGGATTAACGGGCGTACCGTAACTGTCAGCCGCTTGAAGTCCTTGGGCGAGTTTCTGGTAGATATTCACTTGCAACAAGCCAACCAACTGCTGCTTGAGCCCAGAATGTACCGGCACTACTTAGACCGGTTCGGTTCTTCAATCAACCCTCTATTGCAGGAGGTTCGGAGGCTTTACGACCGATGGCATGAGATAAGAAAAGAACTGGATGAGCTGGTTGAAGGGAAAAAAGAAAGACTAAGAGAGCTCGATTTTCTTCAGTTCCAGATAAAAGAAATAGAGTCGGCGCAGCTGGCTAGGGGCGAAGATGCGGAATTAGAAGAAAGATATAGGCGCCTGCGCGATGCGGAAAGACTCCGTCGGGGAACGGAAGATATTTACAGTTTTATATATGGAGGAGCAGGTTACCAATCAGCGTATGACCTGGTAGCGCTGGCTATAGAAAAGGCTCAAGAAGTCCGGGATGATGCTTGTTTGGCGGAAGTTTATTCTTTGCTGGAAACTTGTCTTTATAACCTAGAGGATATCAAGGACAAGTTAGCGGCTTTTCAAAAGAACTTGGAAGCGGACCCGCAGGAGTTGGAACGCATCGAAGAGAGGTTGGAAACCATCAACCGCTTGAAGAAGAAGTACGGGAGCAGCATCGAGGAAATATTCGGTTTCTTAGAAGAAGCACGGCGCAAGAGCGAGCATCTGCAAGGCAGTGAGGCCAGGATTGAGGAGCTGGAAAACGATGTCCGGGACCTGGAGAAGGCTTATTTGCATCAAGCCCGACTACTATCAGAACAGAGGCAGAAGGCCGCGCAAAAGTTGCAGGTTCGGGTGTGCGAAGAGCTTTTGGAACTCGGTATGCCTGGGGTAAGACTGGAGGTAAAGGTTACTCCCGTCGAGACGTGGGGCCGAGAGGGGATCGACCAGGTAACCCTGATGTTTTCGGCTAACCCGGGAGAGGAACCTAAGCCCCTGGGGCGGGTGGTCTCGGGCGGGGAACTGTCCCGGCTGATACTGGCTCTGAAAAAGGTTTTGGCCGAAGCTTATGATGTTCCTACTTTGGTTTTTGACGAGATCGACGTAGGGGTAGGAGGCAGTGCCCTCAACGCCATGGCCAAGAAACTGTTCGAGCTCTCTCTCTATCACCAGGTGTTGCTTGTCACTCATTCGCCCCAAATCGCAGGCTTGGCTGATGAGCACTTTCTTTTAGAAAAATCGGTAGAAAGAGGGGTAACCGTTACCCAAGCCCGGAAGCTCGATCAAGAGGAGAGGGTTTCGGAAATTGCCAGGATGTTATCGGGTGACCCCCCATCCCTTGTGTCATTTCAACATGCCCGTGAGATTCTGACTTCGGGCATTGAGTTGAAAAGGAAAATCCGCAAGGCGGGCATAGAACAAAGTCCAAAAGGACAAATTAAACCTGTCGATAACCTCCCTAGGAGTGAAGTTGAGTGAGTCCAACTTATCGGCAGGTATGCGGTATCCTGCTTGCACTAGCAGTAGCAGTGTGCTCGTTGTATCCCCCCGTTCGAACCATCCTTTCGTTACCTGATTCCCAAAGTATTGTAGTAGGAGAAAAACTTACTCTTCCTTTACAAGTACCGGCACGATTACGGAGTGCCTTTGAAGTGAGCGTGCGCGGACCTTCGCGCACCGTATTTTCGCCGCCTTCCGACCAACCCGTGACGGTGGACCAAGAGGAAACAAGTTACGATATACTTGCGCTAAGGCCCGGACAAGCCGATGTAGAGCTCAAACTGGGGAACATACCTTTGAAGTCGATAAAAGTTGAATCCCTGGCCCCGCGACGGTTGGTGCCGGGAGGTCATTCAATAGGTGTGCTTCTCAAATCTCGAGGAATCATGGTAGTGGGCTATGCACCTGTGCTAGACCAAAGCGGGGAGAAGGACTATCCGGCCAAGGAAGAAGGGGTTGAAATCGGGGATGTGATAATCGCCGTCAACGGACGTGCGGTTTATACCGAAACCGAACTGGCAGAACTCATAGATCAGGCGGGTAAGGAGAATCAGCCTCTAAACCTAACATTGAAGAGAGGCGAAAACCAAGTCAAAGTAGAAGTCTCCCCTAGCTTTTGTTCAGAAACCAACCGCTATCGCATTGGCCTGTACGTGCGAGACGGAGTCGCCGGGGTTGGAACTTTGAGCTTCTGGGATCCGCTTACCGGTAGATATGCGGCCTTAGGCCACATAATCGCCGACGTCGATACCAGAAAGGGAATCGATGTTCGCCAGGGCAAAATCGTAGGCGCTTCCGTTCAAACCATTCGCCCTGCTCAACCTGGTCGACCAGGAGAGAAGATAGGGCTGTTTGATCCCGAGAGTCTCTTGACAGGGGATATCGAAAAGAACACCTTTGCCGGGGTATTTGGGACAACGCAAGAAGTAAAGAACCCGCTCTTTGCTTATCCGCTCGAAGTCGGTTATGCTCATCAAGTCAGGGAGGGAAAGGCTTCAATCCTTACGGTTATAAACGGGAACGAGATAGAGTCTTTTGACATAAGCATCGAAAAGGTATATCCGAGCCGACAGAACGGTAAAGGAATGGTGATTCGGATCACAGACCCAAGACTGCTTTCGGTCACGGGTGGGATAGTCCAGGGAATGAGCGGCAGCCCGATTATTCAGGATAATCGTATCGTGGGAGTGGTGACGCACGTATTCTTGAATGACCCTCAGCGCGGCTACGGAACGTTTATGGACAGCATGCTGAAGGAACTGGAAAGCATGGGGAGCGGGTTAAAAAATTTTCGACAAAATGCGAGCTAGTATAATCAAGAAGAAACCCAATAATTTCCAGCTCGGGCCTTTAATAAAGGCAGTTGAAACGTTCTTGTTGCAAGAATGCATGGCATTTAATGGTATCGAGCTGCCTGTCATGTAGGATCCTGGGCGAATTTGCGGTAAGGATTGAAGAGGAAAGTTCGAGGCGGACGTCGAAGAACACAATAAACTTCGATAGGTAAAATTATGAATATCTAATCTTAGAAAAAGGGAGGGGAAGATTGGCTGTGAATATGCTAGATAATCCAATAAATGTCGTATTAGCCGACGACAA
>NZ_JABUEX010000073.1:0-8610 GCF_013314835.1 Syntrophothermus sp. | reverse complement strand
TTTTCCTGATCACCCAGGCCGGCAGCTCCCTGGCTGCGGTGTATCCCCTCTTCGTCCCCGACTATGAGCCCCCTCCCGACTATATCATCCTCTATAATGTGGTCTACCAGCTGGGGATCAAGGCCAACGTGGAGATCAACACCAGGCGCTATCTTTACCCCTGGGACCTGCTGGTCAAGACCTGGCGCCACGATGAGGGAATCACCCCGGGAGATGAAGACAAAGTGCGCGCCTTCCTGGAGGCGGAAGGAAAGCTTTTCACGAAAGAAGATGGCACACTTTGGGTCAAGTGCTGGTACAGGGATGCGGTGATATACGCCGAAAAAGAGTGAGCACCGGTGGTGTCCGTGCGGCACCCGGTCTTCCGGGAATGAAAAATGCCAGAAAGAACCCAATAAAAGAGGATTATCGGAGCGCTGCTCCTTCTGAAACGCGCTCTCGGTTCCGCGCTTAGGAAATTTTGTCTTGCGCGGGGGAATCCTTGTGTAGTAGAATGCGATCAAGAAACAACGGAATATCCTGGAAACAGAAACCGCGAAGGTTTCTACCTTGCCATGAAGGCGGGTAAGATCTTCGCGGTTTTTTGTGTTTGAGAGGGGGTGGGGTGGATTCAGGGACCTCTGGTAGTAACTATTGAGTTGACTAACGAGTGCAACCTCAAGTGCCGCCACTGCTATGCCAGCGCCGGGGAGAAGCTAGACAATGAGCTGAGCCTGGATGAGATCAAGCAGTTGCTTGGAGAGCTTTCCCAGTTGGGAACCATGGAGGTGGAATTTAGTGGCGGTGAGCCTTTGTTGCGGCCTGACTTGTTTGAGATCATTGAGTATGCCGAAGGCCTGGATTTTTCGGTTGTTTTGATAACCAATGGGACCCTTGTCGATCGGGAAGTGGCGAGCACACTAGGCAGCTTGGGCCTGAAGCACGTCCAGGTCAGCCTGGATGGCTTAAAAGAAAACCATGACTACTTAAGGGGGGATGGGACATATGAGGCTGTCTTAGAGTCCGTAAGGTTGCTTGCTGAGGAAGGAGTTAGTGTGGCCGTGCGGACCACAGTGAACAGGCGGAACGTGGGCGAACTTGAGAAGATAGCAGACCTAGCTGTCGGTATGGGGGCCTCGAAGTTGGGCTTTGTCCGCTTTTTCCCGGCCGGTAGGGGGATGGGTTATAAGGAAGATTTGATGCTCGATGCAGAGGGGATGCGTTCCTTCCGCCTGACCGGGAAAAAGATCAAGGAGAAATACAGAGACAAAATCGAGATATCGGCGGACCCTTGTGGATTTTTAGAAGAGGAAATATTTCAGCAGTACTTGCAGGAAGAGAGTATCTTATGTCCATGTGGCAAAACCTGGTGCCTGGTGAAACCAGACGGTACGGTGAGCCCGTGTGAGATCATGACTTTTAACGCAGGCAATGTAAGGAAACAAAGATTTGAAACAATTTGGGAAGGCGCCCCCATCATGAAAGCATTCCGCGAGTTTAACCCCGAACTACTGAAAGGCGTCTGCAGCACGTGCAGGTACAAAAAGGTGTGTGCAGGTTACTGCCGTGCCCTGGCAGTGCTCCATACCGGAGATTTTTATGCAGAAGATTTCACCTGCTACCATGTTTTGAAAGCACGCGAAGAACGGGAGGCTGTCAAATAAGCTAATCCCGAATGTCTCAAAAAGCCACAGAGGAGGGTGGTTCAAGTTATGAGACGGTTAAGTAAACCTCTAGCGGTTCTCTTGGTGTTGATGCTGGCCATAAACCTCTTTGCTGCGATTCCTGTCTCGGCCGGCCAGCAGGCTGACCGGGTAAAGGTTGCAGTAAATAACGAGTTTCTAACATTCGACATCCAGCCGTTCATTGAAAAGGGAAGGGTGCTGGTTCCTGCTCGGGCACTATGTGAAGCTTTAGGAGCCTCGGTCGAATGGGATGGGAAAACCAAGACGGTAACTGCGAAAAAAGGGGATGCCATCATTAAGCTAACTATCGGCAGTAAGATTGCTTCTATCACCGAAAAGGGAGTCACTGAGGTAGTTTTAGAGGTACCGGCAAAGATTATCAGTGGCCGCACTGTGGTTCCCTTGCGCTTTATCGCTGAAGCCTTCGGGGCGAAGGTGCAGTGGGATGCTGCTACCCGGCTCGTGCGCATAACCGTTGGGGGAGGCGCGGGAGAAAAGGCTCAAGAACTGGTACTAGGAACGCTATCGCCACTTGATCCGGTGGATCTCTTTAGTCCAAACGGAGCCTGGCAGAGACTATGTTCCACTGGTTTTTCGCATGTTCACTTGGTGAGGTTTGACCCGGACCTGAACGTGATCCCCTGTGTGGCAGAAAGGTGGGAAGTCTCACCTGACGGAAAGTCGATAAAGTTTTTCCTGAGAAAAGGAGTCAAGTGGCATGACGGCCGGGAAGTGACTGCTGAAGACGTCAAGTTTACCTTTGAGTACAAGAAGAAGCACAATGTTGGGTGGGACATGAATACTGCTAGGCCGTTTCTTGAAAACGCGGAGGTTGTTGACAAATATACCGTAGTTTTGAACCTGAAAGAACCCGTGGTAATGATGTTGTTGAAAGAGCTCGCGGTCGGTTATCTCATCCCCAAACACATTTGGGAGAATGTCGATGAGCCGCTAAAGTACACCGACAAGAAGAACATGATCGGGTGTGGGCCCTACATTTTTGAAAGTTACGACCAGGCGACTCAGACCGCTATTTTCCGGGCCAATCATGACTACTTCCAGGGTGCCCCTTCTGTCGAGAAAGTGAAAATCAAGTACTACAAGAACTTCGACCAGGTTGTTCTCGCCCTGAAGAAAGGGGAGATAGATGCTATTGCTGACTACTCAATGCCTGTCCCCGGATCTTACGCTTCAACTTTGGAAGGCGATAAAAACATAAACCTGGGCCTAACTCCCGGCCTCCAGGTTCCGGCCTACCTGGCCTTCTGCTACAAGAACTACCCGATGAAAGAGAAGAAGTTCAGGGAAGCTGTTGCTTACGCAATCAACTATGAGAATATTGTTCGGTCAATTTGTGGCAAATACGGCGAGGTTCCCGGCAAGGGGATTGTGCCTCCAGCCATGCCTGGTTACGATCGTTCTATCCCCAAGCTTGAGTACAACCCGCAGAAGGCGAGGGAACTTCTGGCTTCTCTGAAGATCACGGAGCCGGTTTACGTGATGCCGCAGACCAGACCTGGGAAAGAGGAGACGATGATCCGCGTGGCCGAGATGGTCTGCAGCTACCTAAAAGAGGTGGGGATTGATGCCCGCATTGATCAAGAGGTGATAGGAAACTACGACAAGTGGAAGGAAAAGGCGTGGAGAAAAAGAGACTTTGGTATACTTATTGGTTATATGACAGTGTTTGGCGTGCTTGGCGACGCGGGTGGCACTTATTTTATTGACCATCCAAACGGTTACGGTACTTACGCCGATCCAGCGTATATAAAGGCCTATGAAAAAGTGATTTATGCACAAGACAATACTCGAATGACCGAAGGTGTTAAAGAGATGCAGCAATACCATGCCCGTGAACTGCCTGGAATCGCTCTGGCGTGGGATGTAATGCTTTACCCTTACCGGACTGACAGATTTGATGGATGGGTAATGCAAAAAGGCCTCGGTCCTGTGTGTTACCAGACCTTGTTCAATCTCTGGCAAAAGTAGTTTTCAAAGCTGGCGGGGGATGGATGGGTGGAAGAAAATAACTCTTGATGGGAGGAGGTGAAGCCTCATGCGGAAGTATGTTAAGCCTGTAGTCCGGATCCGCAGAATTGCCTGCACACCTCACGCGCTGGGAGTGCCCGTCGAGTAGTGTTAATTTCCTCTCATCCCCCGCCAATTTTCTGCTTTATTTAAAGGAGTGATTGTATGGAAAAGATGTTTAAAAAAGGGAAGTTAAAATGCAGGGACATTGGTTCGGTATTTTTGATCTACGATTACACAAGTGGTGTTGTAGTCGAGCTTAACGAAAGCGCCAGATTCATCTGGGAATGTTTGGACGATCTCGGCATCGAAGATGTTATTCAAAAATTCGCTGAATATTACGGCATTGACAGCAAGACTGCTGCTGAGGATGTTTATATGGTGTTAAATGAGCTGGAGGCAAGGGGTCTTATTGGCAGAGGGAGGTGTTGAGTGGTGTGCGAACTAAATAGCGTTACATTGGTTGTAACTAATGAATGCAACTTAAGGTGCAAGCATTGTTATGTCGATGCAGGGAGAAAGTTAGGAAATGAACTTAGTCTGGGCGAAATAAAAGATTTGCTGAAACAGCTATATTCAATGGGAGTTATGCAGCTGGATATTACGGGAGGAGAGCCGTTGCTAAGGCCGGATATCGAGGCAATACTGGAAGCGATCCGTGAAATGGGCTTTGTTGTTACCCTCCTTACGAATGGAGCAATGTTGAACGAAGAAATAGTCGAAATTTTATCCTGTATGGACATAAAGTTTGTTCAGATCCCCCTTGAAGGCTTGCAGGAGAGCCACGAGTTCATAAGAGGAGAAGGGACATTTGAACGCTGCCTGGATTCGATAAAACTATTGAAGAGCAAAAACATCCCAGTCCAAGTAAGGACTTCTGTAACCAAGAGGTCTTTGAGCGAACTAGAAGATTTAGCAAAATTGTTGGCGGAATTAAAGGTCGATAGTTTCCTGCTTGCCGAATTCATCCCGGTAGGAAGGGGAATGGCCTGGGAAAAAGATCTCCTTCTGAATGATGAAGAAAAAGCGGTTTTCCAAGAGACGTATGTCAGGATAAAAGAAGCGTATCCGGAGCTCTCTCTTCGCGGCGGTCCTTACGGTTATCTCGAGGGCCAAAAGGATTTTGTAGGTGCTAACGAATTCAGAAGATCCATTATGTGCGGGTTATTGCGTGGGGACTGGTGCCAGATAATGCCTGACGGGACTGTAACTCCGTGCGACCTGATCATCTTTCGTGCGGGTAATATCAGAACACAAAGCATCCAGGAAATCTGGAATAACTCGCCAGTCTTTAAGACATTTCGCGAGTTTGATCTGGAAAAACTCAAGGGAAGCTGTGGCAGTTGCGCTTATAAGCGCATCTGCGGCGGTTGCCGCGCCCTGGCCTTTTTGTTCAATGGCGACTTTTATGCCGAAGACCCGATGTGCGTAAGGGCAAGAGGAGGGCTTCGGCATGCAGCAGTTTGATTGGGCTATAGAATGGGTAAAACGAAAGGAAAGTGATTTTTTCCTGAGCCGGTTAAGAAAGAAAGGGGTCACCCTCCAGCAATATTATAACACTCGGCCGGCCGAATTGATGGAGCTCCATTACAGTTACGTTAATTATCCAGGGCCGATTTTCGATAAAATGAGGAGTTTGATTGCCCCAGAATTTACTGTTCTTGATATAGGGGCGGGTGATGGGGCGTTTACCATTCAGTTCGCCAAAACAGTGAGAAAAGTTACGGCAATTGAGCCCTCTTCGGGCCAAGTTGGTCGTTTAAAGGAAAAGGCCGAGCGAGAGGGTCTAAGTAACATTGAGATCATCAACAAGAGGTGGGAGGACACTGAAGAAAGCGAACTTGAGCTCTACGATGTGGTAAATGCCGCTTATTGCTTTTCCATGCCAGACATCAAGGGAGCTTTGCGGAAAATGTTGAACTGGACAAAAAACCTTCTATTTTTGGTCACTTCTGCAGACAACGGATTCACAGATACGTATCGGAAGGTCTTTAAGACAGGCCACATCTTCATGGACGAGTACATTTACCTGTGCAACATCTTGTACCAGCTGGGTGTCCAGGCCAATGTGAGTATCATTACCAGGGTGTTTGACCACCCGTGGAATCTTATGCTGGAGTTGCTGAGGCTGGAATTAGAACTAACTCCCGCCCAGGAACGAGAACTGTTTGAAGAACTACAAAGGAAAGGACAAATTATTGAAAAAGATGTCGATATATGGGTGAAGTCCTGGCACAAAGATGCTTTAATCTGGTTTAAGAAAAACGAGCTGGAGTAAATGGACGCAGACTGAGGCCAAACAATGGCACAAAAAGCGAGAGGCATTCATGGGCCTGACCCAGAAGCTCTTCCGGTAGAGCAGAAAATTCACCCGTTGGGAACAGGGCATCCTAAAGTCTCGGTTTTAAAAAGTCGGGCGAGAAGGAGGGGCTAGTGAATCAATCGTGTAATCGGGTCTCTAGTTGGTGCCTGCGCTGATTACAAGCAGGTGTTTAGTACCTTACGGGGAATACCGGGAGCTTTGATCCTGGCGAACACTCTGGTAGCGGTAGGCGCGGGTCTGGTGAACCCGTTGTTTACCCGTTACCTGGAGGCGTTGGGGGCCACTCCCCAGGTTGTCGGAGGAATAATGGCGGTAGATTATGTGCTGCTTTCCTTCGGGCTGGTAGGGGGATACGTTGCCGACAAGATTGGGAGGAGGCGGTTTATTGTCCTCACTCACTGCTTTTTCCCCTTGATCCTGAGTCTCTTTCTCCTCGCAAGAAACTGGGTCTGGGTCTTGGTTGGGATGTGCCTGCTCGGGATTCGGGTAGCTGCTCTGCCGGCACTCGATGCAGTCATGGCAGACCACACGGCCAATAAAGAGCGGGGGAGGATATACTCCTTAAACTGGCTTGCCGTAACTGTGGCCACCATCGTTTCTTCCTTTGTTGTGGGTGCGGTTGTGCATCAGTTGGGAGTCTACCAGGGGACGAGGCTCGGTTTCCTCATTTACATGGTTTTGGCCCTAGCGGTGGCGATCTTGTTCTGGGCGAGGCTCAAGGATAGCAACCGGTCTGAGCAAAAGTCAGTTTTCAGCCTGAGCCATCTCTTCCACCAGCTGGCCTATGCTGCCAAAAGCTCATCCCCTGTATTGCGACAGTTTATGACTTACTATCTGCTCTACACCCCGGCCGCGGGAATGCTGACCACTTACTATGTGCTCTACCTTGTGCATGTGGCGGGAGTGAGCGACAGCACAGTGGCAGTAACTTACGGTATTGCCAATGGGGTCTACTTAATCACCCAATTGCTGTTGGGGCCGTTCGCGGACAGGCTCAACCGGGTGCTGGTCTTAGTCTTGGTGCTCACGGTGATACTCCTAAGCTCGCTCGTCTTAATTGCCTTTCACAAGCTGGCGGCTGTAGCGATCTTGAGCACCATTCTGGTCTTGAGCGGGATCTCCGTAGCTCTTTATCTCCACAAAGTGGTTTTGGCTGACCTAACCGACCGGCAACAAAGGGCCACCTTGTTTGGTGTGTTCTCCACATTAGTAGCTGCGGAAGGGGCGCTAAGCTTAGTTGCGGGAGGCAAGTTGTTTGAGCTGAATCCTCACTACCCTTTTGCGTTGTCGGCCTTCTGCCTTTTGCTTGCAATCTTCACGCTAAAGAGCACCCTCTTAGGTTGCTACAAAAGCGAGTATCAAGGCTAGCCGTGAGAATTTAATCCAAAGATCAAGAAGGTTTGGAGGGGGATTTTGATGAAGAGAAGTTTTTCCCTCAAGGGCATCTCCTTTTTGATGGTTTTTGTTCTGCTGATGTCTTTGTTTCCTGCTCTTGGCCATGGATGAGCGGTTAGGAATCAGGGAATTCAGGTTTATCTGAAGCAGGTTTTAACATGCAGCTAGATTGGGTCGATGAATAGATTAAAGAAACGTGAAAGAGACTTCTGGAGTTTTTTATCGGGTTATCCATCTCCTGGCGGGGTAACCCATCTGACGCTTAACTTTTCAAGATCATTGTCAAAAGAACAGATACCTTCTTCCTGTGCCCGGGCCAGCGCGGCAAGGTAGGCAACTACGAAGTCGACGTTTTTTTCCGCCATATCTTGCAGAGCCTGGATAAGCAACGCGGGGTTTTCGGCGTAAATACCGTCGGCGCCGAGAAAGGAGATCAGGGTTTCGGCGATCTGGCTTTTGGCATACCTGTAAAAAGAAGAAAGCACCCAGATGATTTCGGCTACTACCAGATGAGATACGCGTAAGCCGATTTCTCCCTTTTCAGCACGGCTCATTAGCTCCAGGGCTTTAGCAGCCATTTCCGGTGGGTCGCCGGTGAGAAAGCGCAGGACAACGTTGGCATCAACCCACAAATAAACCATTACGTTTCTTTCCCCTTGCCCAGTATCTGCCGGGCGAGTCCGGTGGCTACCTCTTCGCGAACTTCCGTCTTGCCGGGGTAAGGTCTCTTAGCAGGCAGAGAAGCGTAGAGTTCGGTTAAGCGTTTGCGCTTCAGGGCCCTGACCTTAACCTCTCCGTCCGGGCCGAAATCGAAGACGAGCTCGTCTCCCGGTTGCAGGTTAAGCTTGCGGCGGACGATTACGGGTATTGTTACCTGTCCCTTACTTGTTAACTTTGCTCTTATCATTTAAATACCTCCTTACACCTGAATATAATCCTTACATCAGTTCCTGTCAAGGGTAGTTGCCTGAACGCACGGAGCCTCCTCCAGCCTTTGCCGCGCCGCAGCGCGGAGTTCATCGACATATCCCGGATCAACCTCGGGCCAAATCCCCGCTGTCTCTTCGAGGATTTGCTGCCAGTTCTCTTTGCCGGACCTGGCAAGGGGTTCAATGATGACTTTGTTGCCAACCAGGCTGACAGCAAGAACGTCGCTTTTTTTATCGCGGCCTTCTCCCGCAACCGGTCCGGGAAATCTGC
>NZ_JABUEX010000072.1:0-8632 GCF_013314835.1 Syntrophothermus sp. | reverse complement strand
ATTCTTTGCACAACGAAAAGGGAGCTTGGAAGGGATGAGGAAGATAAAAAGAAGGGGAAAAGGTTTATTACCGGCTTTGGCTATGACTTTGTTTCAGCAAAACCTACCGCTTTTTCTCTGGACACGCCCCGAGTTTGCACTTTGGCTATTCCCATGTTTCAGCAAAAGGGGGCTTTTAGCTGAAATAAGGAAATAGCAGGAAATTGGTTTTTTCCCAAAAAATAAAAAAAGCTCTCGACACCTACTTTCCCCCTTGCGGAGTATCATCGGCGACGGAGGGCTTAACTTCCGGGTTCGGAATGGGACCGGGTGTACCCCCTCCGCTATGGTCGAGAGCAATAAAAACATGATAAGATGGGAGACTAAAAGGTAAAAGGTCAAGGCTAATGGTCGATTAGTACTACTCGGCTCAACGCATTACTGCGCTTACACCTGTAGCCTATCAACGTGGTAGTCTTCCACGGACCATATGGGGCACCTCATCTTGGGGCAAGTTTCCCACTTAGATGCTTTCAGCGGTTATCTCTTCCGAACATAGCTACCCTGCTTATGCCACTGGCGTGACAACAGGTACACTAGCGGTTCGTCCACTCCGGTCCTCTCGTACTAGGAGCAGCTCCCCTCAAGTGCCCAAACGCCTACGGCGGATAGGGACCATACTGTCTTACGACGTATTGAACCCAACTCACGTACCGCTTTAATGGGCGAACAGACCAACCCTTGGGACCTTCTCCAGCCCCAGGATGCGATGAGTCGACATCGAGGTGCCAAACCTTCCCGTCGATATGAACTCTTGGGGAAGATCAGCCTGTTATCCCCGGGGTACCTTTTATCCGTTGAGCGATGGCATTTCCACGCACAACCACCGGATCACTAAGCCCGACTTTCGTCCCTGCTCGGCTCGTCAGCCTCACAGTCAAGCTCCCTTCTGCCTTTACACTCTTCGCATGATTTCCAACCATGCTGAGGGAACCTTTGGGCGCCTCCGTTACCCTTTAGGAGGCGACCGCCCCAGTCAAACTACCCACCAGACGCTGTCCTCCACCCCGATTGCAAGGCGAGAGTTAGAAACCCAATTCACCAAGGGTAGTATCTCAAGGTCGGCTCCATGAGCACCAGAGCACCCACTTCTCAGCCTCCTACCTATCCTGCGCATGGTAAACCAAGTTTCAACGCCAAGTTGTAGTAAAGGTCCACGGGGTCTTTCTGTCCTGCCGTAGGTACTCGGTATCTTCACCGAGCATACAATTTCACCGAGCCTCTCGCTGAGACAGCGCTCAGATCGTTGGACCATTCATGCGGGTCGGAACTTACCCGACAAGGAATTTCGCTACCTTAGGACCGTTATAGTTACGGCCGCCGTTTACCGGGGCTTAGATTCGAAGCTTCGCCTCGCGGCTAACTCCTCCTCTTAACCTTCCGGCACTGGGCAGGTTTCAGACCCTATACCTCCTCTTACGAGTTTGCAGAGTCTTGTGTTTTTGGTAAACAGTCGCCTGAGCCTCTTTACTGCGACCTGCTTCCGCAGGCACCCCTTCTCCCGAAGTTACGGGGCCATTTTGCAGAGTTCCTTAGCGAGAGTTATCTCGAGCGCCTTAGGTTATTCACCCCGCACACCTGTGTCGGTTTTGGTACGGTCACCTGTCTTCATCGCTTAGAGGCTCTTTCTCGGCCCTACACTCGGCCGTCTTCTCCACCCCGAAAGGTGGATCGCTCACCTCTTGGCTTCGCGGCGCAAGCATTTCACTCACACCAGCCTCAATGGCTTCGACGAACATCCGTCAGTCCGCACGGCTCTATGCAGGGCGTCACCCCTTCACTCCAACAGGTGGCTACGGAATATCAACCGTATTCCCATCGGCTACGCCTTTCGGCCTCACCTTAGGGGCCGGCTAACCCTGGGTCGAATATCGTAGCCCAGGAACCCTTGTGCTTTCGGCGAACGGGTTTTTTACCCGTTTTATCGTGTACTCATGCCTGCATTCTCACTTCTACTCGCTCCAGATAACCTTACGATTATCCTTCGTCGCTCGTAGAACGCTTCCCTACCACTCTTCCGAGTCCGTGGCTTCGGTATACCGCTTAGCCCCGTACATTTTTGGCGCAGAATAACTCGACCAGTGAGCTATTACGCACTCTTTAAAGGATGGCTGCTTCTAAGCCAACCTCCTGGCTGTCTCGGTCATTCCACTTCCTTATCCACTGAGCGGTATTTCGGGACCTTAGCCGACGATCTGGGTTGTTTCCCTCTCGAATATGGAGCTTATCCCCCACATTCTCACTCCTGTGCCTCGGGTGCCAGTATTCGTAGTTTGGTTCGGGTTGGTAGGATAAATCCCCCGTCCCGATCCAGCGCTCTACCCCCAGCACTTGCTTCACAGGGCTGCACCTAAATGCATTTCGGGAAGAACCAGCTATCGCCACGTTCGTTTGGCCTTTCACTCCTAACCACAGGTCATCCGAAGACTTTTCAACGCCTACCGGTTCGGACCTCCATCCCGTGTTACCGGGACTTCATCCTGCCCATGGTTAGCTCACGCGGCTTCGGGTCTACAGGTAGTTACTAGACGCCCTATTCAGACTCGCTTTCGCTTCGGCTACTCCCCTCCAGGGATTAACCTCGCAACTACCTGTAACTCGCAGGCTCATTCTTCAATAGGCACGCAGTCACCCTTCGACTACGCTCAGGGCTCCTACAGCTTGTAAGCTAAGGGTTTCAGGTTCTATTTCACTCCCCTATCAGGGGTTCTTTTCGCCTTTCCCTCACGGTACTCGTTCGCTATCGGTCACCAGTGTTATTTAGCCTTGGAGGGTGGTCCCCCCAGCTTCACACAGAACTCCACGAATTCCGTGCTACTCAGGATACTCCCAGCCCACTTCCTCTTTCGCATACGGGGCTTTCACCCTCTATGGCCGGCCTTCCCAGAACCGTTCTGCTAGATTCCATGGTGCCTTTCGGAGTCCTACAACCCCGGTGAGCATGCCCACCGGTTTGGGCTATTCCCCTTTCGCTCGCCACTACTCAGGGAATCTCGTTTGATTTCTTTTCCTCCGGGTACTAAGATGTTTCAATTCCCCGGGTGCGCCTCACCTAACGGTGATGACCAGGCATGACCCTGGCCGGGTTTCCCCATTCGGACATCGCCGGATCTACGCCATTTGCGACTCCCCGACGCTTTTCGCAGCTTTTCACGTCCTTCTTCGCACACTGGTGCCAAGGCATCCACCCTTAGCCCTTTCTCCCTTGACCTTTTACCTTAGTCCTATATCCCATCTTATCTCATAATCTACAATCTTACCTACTCTATCCCCAACCCTATTTAACTGGAGATAAGGGGATTTGAACCCCTGACCCCCTGCTTGCAAGGCAGGTGCTCTCCCAACTGAGCTATATCCCCATTCCCACTGGGAGTAAATGGCCTCGAACCATTGACCTCAGCCTTATCAGGGCTGCGCTCTAACCACCTGAGCTATACTCCCAATCACCTCAATAAAAAACTATAAAAACAAACTGAGGTGAGAGACTCTTCCTTTCTCCCTATAAGGAGGTGATCCAGCCGCACCTTCCGGTACGGCTACCTTGTTACGACTTCACCCCCCTCACCAATCCTTCCTTCACTGGCCTCCCCCTCGCGGTTAGAGTTACCAGCATCAGGAAAAACCGACTCGGGTGGTGTGACGGGCGGTGTGTACAAGGCCCGAGAACGTATTCACCGCAGTTTGGCTGACCTGCGATTACTAGCAATTCCGGTTTCATGGAGTCGAGTTGCAGACTCCAATCCGTATTGAGGTCGCTTTTAGGGATTTGCTCCACCTCGCGGTCTCGCTTCCCTCTGTAACGACCATTGTAGTATGTGTGTGGCCCAGGACATAAAGGCCATGATGACTTGACGTCATCCCCTCCTTCCTCCGACTCGTCGCCGGCAGTCCCATTAGAGTGCTCCCTCGCAGGTAGCAACTAATGGCAGGGGTTGCGCTCGTTGCGGGACTTAACCCAACACCTCACGGCACGAGCTGACGACAGCCATGCAGCACCTGTGTACCAGTCCCTTGCGGGAAAGGTGGCTTTCACCACCGGTCCAGTACATGTCAAGCCCTGGTAAGGTTCTTCGTTTTGCATCGAATTAAACCACATACTCCACTGCTTGTGCGGGCCCCCGTCAATTTCTTTGAGTTTCAGCCTTGCGGCCGTACTCCCCAGGCGGTGCACTTATCGCGTTTGCTGCGGAGCCAACGGATACCGCCAACTCCTAGTGCACATCGTTTACGGCGTGGACTACCAGGGTATCTAATCCTGTTTGATCCCCACGCTTTCGCGCCTCAGCGTCAGTATCAGCATAGACGACTGCCTTCGCCTTCGGTGTTCCTCCCGATATCTACGCATTTCACCGCTACACCGGGAATTCCATCGCCTTCCACCGTACTCTAGCTTCGCAGTTTCAAATGCCCTCCCACAGTTGAGCCATGGTCTTTGACATTTGACTTGCGAAACCGCCTACGCGCCCTTTACGCCCAGTAATTCCGAGCAACGCTAGCCCCTTACGTATTACCGCGGCTGCTGGCACGTAATTAGCCGGGGCTTATTCGTAAGGTACCGTCATCAGTAAGCCATTTCCTGCTTACCTTATTCTTCCCTTACAAAAGAGGTTTACAATCCGAAGACCTTCTTCCCTCACGCGGCGTCGCTCCGTCAGGCTTTCGCCCATTGCGGAAAATTCTTGGCTGCTGCCTCCCGTAGGAGTAGGGGCCGTGTCGCAGTCCCCTTGTGGCTGACCATCCTCTCAGACCAGCTACCCGTCTCCGGCTTGGTGGGCTCTTACCCCGCCAACTACCTGATGGGACATGGGCTCATCTAAAGGCAAGGCATACGCCTCCTTTGATCTTACGATATCATCGGGTATTACCCTGAGTTTCCCCAGGCTATCCCCGTCCTCTAGGTAGATTCCCATGCATTACTCACCCGTCCGCCTCTCGCCGCCCACTGTATTGCTACAGCTGCGCTGCCGATCGACTTGCATGCCTAAGACACGCCGCCAGCGTTCGCTCTGAGCCAGAATCAAACCCTCCGTTATGAATTATCTCATAAAACATAACTTCAAAGTTTACCCTGGCTTATAAAGAGTCCCTCACCTCAGTACTATATCCAATCTTCCTATCTCCTATCTCTCCACACCTACTCGTCTCGTCAGCGTGGACTATTATTATACCACATTTTTGGCCTTTTGTCAAGAGGTTAGACAATCTTTTTTTTCAAACCTTCCCGCAAGAAGAATTCCCCACCAACTCAAAGAAAGTAGAAATCCCCTGCGCAATCTCTATCTCCGAGATATATAGTATACCATAAATACCCCCTCCGTGTCAAGTGAAAAAGCACAATTCCCGCCGGGACAGGCTACAGGAAGCTCCCCGCCCCCTGTAAACCCCCGCCCCTGCGGCGGTTTCTGTAGCATTCCGTCCATCGTCTTACCCTGCGGGCTGGGAGAAAAATCTGTGGCCTCGCTCCCTTCTGTAGCCGCCCGGGGACAGCCCTCCGTGCCTGACCCCGGTCTTCCTCGCCACCTCCTGTGGCTCGGATACTGGCAGGAGAATAGGGCCTTCTCCCACCAGGTCCGCAGGGCATGTGTTCCCCTGGTGGCTTCTGTCAGAAGGCACCGCAGGCAGGGGCGGAGAAGGCTATGGCGATGTCTCAGCAAACCCCGCCCGCGGGGCTGAAATACGGTGATAGCCCCTCACTCATCCTCCGGAAACGGAGCCACATGCCCCTCGCCTACCACATCACCTATCCCGAACGTCTCAAAATAATCACTCATCAGCATCCGCCCATACCCGTTCCTGATCATCACCAACCTCTTCACGGCCCCGCATCCGAATCCGGCCCACTCCAGTTAAAATATCCCGTCTCAATATCACTCCCACGAAAATATACCGCACCCCCTCTCCCAAGATCATTCTCCCCTATATACGATACATCCGTCGCTTTCCATTCCTTCCCTTTCACCCTCGTCCAGAAAATACCTGCCTCATCAAACCTCCACTCACCACGAATATTCGTGATAATCATCTCAGCCCCATCAGGCGCCTGCCCCCAGTTCGTCACAAACGCCCCACGAGAATCTACACACGCCTGAATAAAAAACTCCCCCCTCTCCTTCCCCGTTCTCGTAAACGTAATATACGACAACCCACACATCCAGTTAAAGGAATACCCCTCGCGCCTCTCCGGCCCACCAAGAAGAATCTTCAGCACCCTCTCCTTCCTCTTCCTCACAAACTCCCTCTTCGCCTCCTCAAGATTCGCTACCTCATACTTCTGCCCCTGATACCAGAACTCAATCTCGCTTATACACGTGTCATCGTATGTGGTACTAGGGTAGGTGGAGAGAATGTAAAATCCAATCTCATCAATTTCTACACTTTTTGGTAAAATAAGGGTAATCTGTTTTTCATCTTTCAGTAACAAATTCGTAAATAACACTATATCATATACTTTTTCATCATTTCTCTTCTTTCTAAACGATATATTAACTTCTCTTACTCTTTTGTTTTTTCTATATATTTCCTCATTTTTTTGGTAACCATTAAATATAACCATCTTATCCACTTTAAACGAAGGAGACCTAAAAGAAATAATAAACATCAATTGTTTCTCAAACAAAGGATTATAATCCTTATGCAAGGCTATCGCCGTATCCAACCGCCCATCCAGTAAATTTAAGGGAGAATAACTCAAAGGAGTGGGTACACGAATAAAAGACCCTTCAAACCAATCTATCAAAACCTTATCCCCAGTCCACAATTCCACCATTGCCCCACAATATAATATAACTATATACAATATTTTTCGCATCATTCTCCTCTCCTTTCAACTATTGAGTTAAAAGAAAATAATATCCTGCTAAATTATAATTGAAAACCATTTTTCCATCTTTCATTACAACATTCCCTTGCGCATCCTTCACCGCAAACAACTCCATAAACTCCTTGTAGTCGTCCTTAAAGATGGTCTGGCAACCTTCGGAGTAGTTCCAGCTGGCCCCAGAACCTCCTCCAAGGTGTATCCTCGTCGCCTCAAGATACCCGGGCTTTCTCTCAGGATGCGCCGGATTGTATCCATTCAGCGCTGGAACCTTTCCATTCCCCTCTATCGCTATCTCAAAACCCATCGAAAATTCTCTCCCCTTCATGGGACTTGCTTTGTATATCCCGGAGGCTATCGTCCCATAATGCTCCTTCCCATCATATTTCATGGGTATCTTCGCCTTCCCCTCCTTCAAACTGTCATATCTTCCCTTGTCAATCTCTTTCCACGTTTCTTTCCCCGTCTTCTCATAGTAGTGAAAATCACTGTATCTCGTCGAATCTAAACTCGCCCTGTTGAATTCCACTATCTTCCCATTCACAATCACCGTAATCCGATCATTGTACACATCCATCCCTTCATTGCTATACTCCATACGTCCTTCTTTGTTTAACTTCCCCGTCTTGCCAACTCTCACCCCCTTCCCCATCCCCTCTTCCCCAAGAATAAGAAATTGACTCCTTCCTCCTGTCAAATTCTTTATCGTATACTTCTCCCCTCTATTCTGTACCTCCCATAGGTATCCAAAGTCCTTCGTCATGTTTTCCTCTCCACCCCAGTTTCCTTCTATCTGCCTCTTCTCCCCTTCTAACCCTGCCTTCACCTTCTCAAGCCTTTCCTTCGCCTGCCCTTTCGCTCCCGCTATCTGCTTTTCCAACTCTTCTAAACGCTTATCTATCTCCTCCATACGCCTCTTGTCCGTTTCTAATTTCTCCTTCTCCATTTGATACCCCTTCAGCCCCATAAAATACTCATATTCCCGCCCTACCTCCGTTAAATTCCCATTCCTGTCATAAAGATCGTGCACCGCTGTATTCCCGCTCTTCGCCGCCCTCACCAACTTGTTCGTCATCATATGCACAAACTCCCCTCGAGAAGAATACCCATCAATAACCTCTTTCCCTCCATACATCTCCATCGCTTTATCAGTGGCTTCTTTGAGTCTCTGGTGCCCTAACTCATATAACTCCTTCGCCGTAAGCTTCGAAAAGTCCTCCTCCTTCCCTAAAAAAACATTCGTCTGCTTAAGCATATCATCAAGATCCCCTCTCTTTATCAGTTCCCTCACCTCCCTGTTTATCTCCTTATTCATCGCTACTTCATTACGATAATCCCTATAATCCTTATTCACCTGATCAGCATACTCAGATAAATCCTTCACCCCCCTGCTCGCATTATCCCCCAAGGCTCCCCGGGAATATTCCCTCGCCTTCTCCATCTTCCACTCATATTCAGCCTGCTTCATCGCCTTTTCACCGTAACTGCTCAAAGAAGACTTGCCCCCATCCTGGGCCCACTTTTTCTTCGCTATCTCCATCGCCCTTTCATATTGGGGATCAACAGCAAAACGAGTGGCCTGTCCCTTCGAACCAGAAGAGGGTTTCGTCCCTTTTGGCTCTTTTCCTCCCTTATTCCCCTTTTCTGACTCCCCCTCCTTCTTCCCTCCCGTTAAACCCTCCACCACCTTCTTCGCCTCCTGCCCTACATACGCCGCTATCTTGCTCGCCGTATCCACAACCGAATTCACCGCTCCCGCAATCGCATTCCCTACCG
>NZ_JABUEX010000071.1:0-8807 GCF_013314835.1 Syntrophothermus sp. | reverse complement strand
CACCCGTTCCCATACCGAACACGGAAGTTAAGCCCTCCAGCGCCGATGGTACTGCTAACGCGGGAGAGTAGGTCGCTGCCAGGATCTATTTTCTAAAACCCAGCCTAAACGCTGGGTTTTTTGATTTTGGGTCGAATGCTATGAGGAGTAAAAAGAAAAGTTACGTCAGGGCTTGCTATAATTGGCACAATAGAGGAAAAAAGGACAAAGGTGTGGAATTGTACATAAATAAGAGCATTTTTAGTAGGGGTGTGTCGATGGGAAAGAGGACTGACGAAATAGGGGTTGCTATAATAGGCGGAGGACAGGGGTGTTTAGAGCTACTGCAGCTTTTTGATCATTTGCGGCTGGAAGAATTCCAGGCGAGGATTGTTGGAGTGGCTGATTTGCGGTCTGATGTTCCCGGGATGCTATACGCGCGAGCCCAAGGATTAATGACTACTACTGTTTTTACGGACTTTTACTCCAACCCAGATGTGAAGATGATAATAGAGCTAACGGGTAGTGAGGAGGTTCTGAACGAGATCTACCGTACGAAACCCCCTTATATCAAGGTCATAGACCATGTCGGAGCCCGGTTGTTCTGGGATTTAATGAAATTGAAGGCTGAGCACCGGGCACGTAACATTCTAGAGTCTACCCGTGATGCTTACCTGGTCGTGAACTCAAAAGGGAGTTTGTTGCATTTTAACCAGGCAGCTAGCGAGATGCTGAGACAAGGTTGTGAATTGCGAATAGGGACTTCGATAGAGGAGTTGATGAATGCAGTATTTGGGATTGGTGGTCTCCAGCTGCTAAACGAAAGAACAGAGGGGGTATATACCCTTACCGCATTTCGAGAAACTCCTGCCGAATTTCCGGCCGAGATATCTCTTTTCCGAGCGGAAATCGATGAGGATGAGTGCTTGGTTATTTCTATACGGGACGTAAGCGAAAGGTTGCAGGCCGAAAAAGAGATATCCCGTCTTCACCGTTACGAGCGGCTGTTCAGCAATGCTGCAGCAGACTTTGCTTTGTCAAGGAACTTGAACCAGTCGATACGATCCACGCTGAAAATGATCGGGGAGAGCTTTGGGGAATGTAAGGTCGGTTTGTGGCGGATTGATTCAAAACAAAAACAAATGGTGTTGAAGAGCAAGTGGTCGGCTGACGAGGAATTCGATGATGGCGGTTTTGAGATATTGAAGGAGAAAGATGTGCCAGTTTTATGGAGAGAAGTGACTACGGGCAGGGCGGTGAAACTCAGCAGTCTAAAAGAACTAACAGAAAGCGAACGAGTTGTTTTTGCCAGATGCGGTATTCGATCGCTGGCTGGGGTCCCGGTACTGGGCGAGGATGACCGGTGGGGTGTTTTGTTGGTAGAAAGCAAGACGGCTAGGGAATGGACGGACGGAGAACTGGAGCTTTTGTCAGCCATAGTCAACATCATGGAGAGCGGGTTGCAGCGAGAAAAGGCACAACGAGCTCTGCGAGAATCGGAAGCGCTTTACCAGGCCATGGTAGACAAGTCCTTGACCGGCATCTATATACTCCAAGATGGGGTGTTTCTTTATGTCAATAAGCGCATGGCTGAGATATTCGGTTATGCTGAAGAAGAGCTACTGAACAAGAATCCGCTCGATGTTATAGTCTATCCTGGCGATCGGTGGCTAGTGGATAAACAGTTAAAAGACCGCTTGTCCGGGGAAGTCTCCAGTGTTCATTATATTTTTCGGGGGGTGAGGAGGGACGGTAAGGTGATATGGCTCGAGTGTATGGGAGCCAGGTTGATGATTAAAGGCCGCCCAGCGATTATCGGTAATCTGATGGATGTCACCGAACGGATACAGAACGAAGAGCAACGCAGCAGGATTTTTGACGCCATAACCATGCTAGCGGTAGGCATGGTCGAACAGAGGGACCCTTATACTGCTGGTCACCAGAGACGGGTGGCTGCGATTGCCACCGCAATAGGCAGGTACATGGGCCTGCCAGAGGACAGAATCGAGGGCCTGCGGTTAGCGGCTTTGCTCCATGACATCGGTAAATTTGCCGTTCCTATTGAAATACTGACTAAGCCAGGGAAGCTGCGTCCTTCCGAGTTTGAATTCATTAAATTGCACAGTCAAGTTGGAGCGGAGATACTGGCTGAAGTACCTTTCCCTTGGGACATATCTTCTATAGTGACGCAGCATCACGAAAGGTTGGACGGATCCGGGTATCCGAGTGGGCTCAGGGGCGAAGAAATATGCCTGGAAGCCAGAATCATAGCTGTAGCCGACGTGGTGGAGGCGATGTCATCTCACCGGCCCTACCGCCCTTCTTTGGGATTAGAAACTGCTTTGGAGGAAGTGAAAAACAATGCGGGCAAGCTCTATGATCCGGAGGTCGTGAGGGCCCTGCTCGAGGTAGCGGACGTGCTGGAGCTGCAGTGACCATACAATAACGGTTCATCGACTTTTTCGGCAAATCGTGAGTTGGCGGAAGATTAAATCGGCCAGTCCGGTGCTACCGGTTTTGGCCATCTGGCGAGCAAACTCCTCATCCAGCATGGATTCAAAAACCTCACCGCCGAAGCCTTCATCTATCAACCCGCCCTTGGGAAGGGTCGAGCGCATGGCCCTTATCATCTGGTAGACCAAAACGCTCTCCAATTCCTGGCAAGCCTCTTTCAACTTCTTATCGTTTTTATCGTTGTCGTAATCCTTGGCTGCTTCGTTCAATGCCTGCTGGAACTGAGTCTTACTGGTCCTGGTTTTTGTGTTCGGAGCGAACTCGACTAGGCTTGGCCCTCTAACAGCGGCAATTGCGTCCAATTTAGACTCGCGCCTCCTATTGACCTGTTACGATTCCATCAGTTCTATGCAACACGGCTATTGATTTCAACCATGGATACGATATCCTTTCTTGCGAATCCACAAAATCGGCTCTATTCCCGGTGGTTCTTATTAGGAATGCAGGTTCCATCAGTGTTAATCAGCGGACATCTGTGTTCATCCGTGGCTTAACCCAAACCAAACTATCGGCGGAGATTGGCAGCCATACCCAGCATTTCGTCTGCGGATTGAATGACTTTGGAGTTAATCTCGTAGGCCCGCTGGGCGGTAATCAGGTTCACCATTTCTTCTACGATCTGGATATTAGCCGCTTCTAGGTAACCGGCGTGAAGAGAAACGGTTGTGTCTGCCTCCGGATCCCAATCTATTGCCTCACCGGAGCTGGCAGTGGGACGATAGAGATTGCCTCCTATCTTTTCCAATCCGGCTGGATTGGTGAACTTTGCCAGCTCGATCTGTCCTGCTTCAACCGGCTCATCCTGCCCCGGCATCTTATAAGTGACGGTGCCATCAGGAGCTATGGCAATATCGTAACCCTCGGGATCTATGGTATCAACACCCACTACGTAATAACCATCAGTAGTCACAAGGTTGCCTTCGGAATCAAGCTTGAAGGAACCGTCCCGGGTGTACAAGTATTCTTCGTTAGTAGGTGACTGCACTCGGAAGAAGGCTTGCCCTTGTATCGCTACATCCAGCGGGTTATCGGTGGGGGTTAGATTACCCTGGGAGAATATGGTCTGAGTTGCACTCGGCTTAACTCCTAGCCCCACCCAGAGCCCGGAAGGCTGCACGGTGGTATCGTTAGCCACCGGGCGCCTCAGCATCTGGTATATAAGGTCCTGGAACTCAACCCGGGATTTCTTGTAGCCGGTAGTATTCACGTTGGCGATGTTGTGAGCGATGTTGTCGATATTGAGTTGCTGGGCAAACATTCCGGTACTAGAGGTATAAAGAGCCCTCAACATTGGCATAACCTCCTATGTAATAGGGGTTTAAAAACAAACCCTGTGGGCATGTGTGTTCACCGAAAGGGCCTGCTTAAATATATATCGTTAGAAACAGCTCCCAGCTTTACGGTTTACCAAGGATAAAATACGATTGACCTTACCTAGCTAAAATGCTATGGTTAAAACTAAGTAAACCAGGATAATGCCAATAGTATACCAGCTTCAATAGAGTTCAAGTCATTGGGTAGGAGGCGGGTAAAAGGGACATGAAGAAACGGTTGATTTTGCTCTTGCTGGTGACAGCTTTGGGAGTAGGAACATTTCTGGCATATGAACATTATTACTCATCGCCGCAGAATACGGGTATCCAGGCTTCCGGAACCATTGAGGCTACCACTGCCGAGCTGACGGCCAAGGCAGCCGGGGTTATTGAGTACGTGACGGTGAAAGAAGGGGACCATGTCCAGAAAGGACAGTTGGTAGCAGAGCTTTCACGCAATGACCTTGTCGCCCAAAGGGAGCGTGATGCTCTCAGCGTGTTGAAAGCGAAGGCCCAACTCAGGGATCTCACTTCCGGCGCCAGGGAAGAGGAGATAGCTGAGGCGGCGGCCAATGTGGAAATAGCCAAAGCCAGCCTGAAACAAGCGACAGAGGACTTAACGAAACGGGAGGAACTGTATCAGGCTGGGGCCATAACCAAAGACGAGCTAGAGAAGTTTCAAACTGCTCAAGCCATAGAAAAACAAAAACTGCAAGCTGCTGAAGCCCGGCTGAGGCTGCTCAAGGCGGGTTCTAGATCGGAGCAAATTACCCAGGCCGAGTTAGAGGTAAAACGCTGCGAGGCTGTGTTGAAGGCCACGGAGGCGATGATCAGGGATCTCAAGGTATTTTCTCCTATCGACGGGGTGGTTTTATACAGGAACTACGAGCCAGGGGAATACGTGCAGGCGGGGGCATCCCTGGCTACGGTGGCTAATCTCAACGATTTGTGGATAAAGGTATATATCCCGACCGACGACTTGCCCGCTATTCGGCTAGGACAAGAAGTCAAGATCACGGTAAGTGGAAGCCCGGAGGTGTTCACCGGTAGGGTGACTTATATCGCTTCCCGAGGCGAGTATACTCCTAAGATGATACAAACCAAGAAGGAGAGGACGAACGTAGTCTTTGCGGTGAAGATCAGCGTTGATAACAAGGACGGGGTGTTAAAGCCGGGAATGCCGGCAGATGTGGTGTTTGACGGGGGAAAGAGCCGTGATTAGGCTTGAAAACGTGCACAAGAGCTTCGGGGAAACCCTGGCTCTTGACGATGTGAGCTTATGGGTGCAGGAACAGGATTTGTTCGGGTTGGTAGGGCCTGATGGGGCAGGCAAAACCACCTTGATGCGGGTTGTGTGCGGTTTGATAAGGCCGGATTCCGGCCAGGTGTACCTGATGAACCATAGCATCGACAGGATAGAACAAGTTCGGGCCGGCCTCGGTTATATGCCGCAGCGTTTCAGCCTTTACCCGGATCTTACGGTGATGGAAAACATCGAGTTTTTTGGGGCCATGTACCGGCTGTCGCGAGTTCTTATTAGGCAGCGGGCCGAAGAAATACTTAGTATCACCGGATTAGAGGGTTTCGAAAGCAGGTTGGCCGACAACCTTTCAGGGGGGATGAAACAGAAACTGGCTCTAGCCTGTGCCCTGGTCACGAGGCCGCGTTTGTTGGTACTGGACGAACCTACCCTCGGGGTGGATCCTCAGTCGCGGAAAGAGATTTGGAAGATACTGTATCGCCTGAATCAAGAGGGGATGACGGTTTTGGTTTCTACTCCTTATATGGATGAGGCCGAACTGTGCACTAAAGTTGCCCTGATGAACCGGGGCCGAATAGTTGGGGTCGATTCGCCGACAGGATGGAAGAAGGCTTACCCCTATCATGTCCTGGAAGTAAGACTGGCCACAAGGGACCCCCAGTTTTTTCAAGGTATGCCTGGAGTCATAGACTACTCTTTTTTTGGAGACAGGTTTCACCTAGCGGTCCACGATGTTGAACAGTTGTTGTCAGTGATGAAAGAGTACATCGCCGAACGGGGGGAAGAGGTCAGGTCGGTTCGACAAATCAGGCCTTCGATGGAGGATGTGTTCGTCGAGTTTGCGGAAAAGGGAGTAGGTTAATGGTGTGGGCTGTGACTGCCAAGGGGTTAACCAAAGCTTTCGGGGATTTCGTGGCTGTGTCCGATGTTAAGCTCGAAATTCAGGCCGGAGAGATATTCGGGCTCTTGGGGCCTAACGGCGCGGGTAAGTCTACGCTTATCAGGATGCTGACCGGCATACTGGAGCCTACTAGCGGCTCTGGGACAGTACTCGGTTACGACCTCACCCGCCAGGCAGAGACTATCAAACAGAACCTGGGGTACATGTCTCAGAAGTTCAGTTTGTACGAGGACCTGACCGTTGTCGAAAACCTCCAGTTTTACGCCGGCATCTACGGGATACCGCACAAAAAAAGGAAGGAACGCATTCAAGAGATTTTGGCTTTGACCGGGCTTGAAAGCCGGACAGGGGAATCAGTAGCAGGCTTGAATCTCGGGGCTAAACAGCGTTTAGCTCTGGGGTGTGCTTTGATAAGTCGACCCAGGATTGTTTTCCTCGACGAGCCGACCAGCGGGGTCAGCCCGACAGCACGCCGCAGCTTTTTCAACATTATTCAAAACCTGGCTTATGAAGGTACCACGGTGATACTCACCACTCATTTCATGGACGAAGCCGAGCGTTGCGATCGGGTAGGTTTTATGCTTAATGGAAAGCTTATAGCGGTCGGGAGCCCGGATGCCCTTAAGGCAGCTACCCTGCCCGGTACCTTGGTGGAGCTGGAAGTGCCGAACGCCATCCAACGGGCCAAGGAATTTGAGGGATTGCCGTATGTCAAAGACTGCTCCGTACACGGGACGGTTTTGCACGTTCTCTTGTCAGACGAGGCTGGGATTGGATTCTTAAGAAACACCACCGGGGTTGTTCCTCAACCGATTATCCCGAGTTTGGAAGATGTTTTCATGTACCTGGTGCGTAACCCTGAGGGTGAGGAGGGTGCTAGGTGAGCCGTATTACAGCCGTTCTTTATAAAGAGTTTCTGCAGATCCGAAGAGACCGCATGACCCTGGCCCTGGTTTTCCTGATTCCGTTGGTTCAGCTCTTGCTTTTCGGCTATGCCATCCAGACCGAGGTACGACACGTCCCGACGGTTGTATTCGACCAATCCTTGTCACCTGAAAGCCGTGATCTACTCCAGTCTTTTGTGGCCTCGGGCTATTTTGATGTAGTTGAGGCAGCCGGAAGTTACCATGAGGTGAACAAGACCATCGACAGCGGGGAAGCACAGGTCGGCATTATTTTTCCTCCGGATTTTGCCCGTTGTCTCAAGCGGGGGGAATCAGGCACGGTGCAGGTCATAGTTGACGCCAGTGACAACATGGTGGCCAACCAGGCGGTGGCGGTGGCCAACGCCATCGGTCTTCTCAAATCACAACAGGTTTTGGTGCAAAAGGTTAAGCTCACCAGTCCGCCCTACGATGTACGGGTGCGACCATGGTACAACCCGGACGGGATTACCGCTTATTATATGGTCCCGGCTATCCTCGGTATTGTTGTGACTATGACCATGGTCATCCTGACAGCAGTGGCCATAGTGAGGGAGAGGGAACGGGGGACTCTGGAACAGCTAATGGTGACCCCCATCAAGTCATATGAGCTGATGATCGGCAAGATCCTTCCGTACATCGTACTCGGATACATCCAGATAACCGTGGCTCTGCTGGTGGGGGTGCTGGTATTCGGTGTGCCCATACGGGGGAGCTTGCTGGAGCTCTATCTTCTTACCCTCTTTTTTATCACGGCTTCGTTAGGGCTGGGGCTAATGATATCGAACGTAGCACGGACCCAGATGCAGGCTTTTCAGTTAGCTTTTTTTGTTATGCTGCCTAGCATTCTCCTGTCGGGCTTTATGTTCCCGCGAGCCGCCATGCCCAAGCTTATTTATTATCTCAGCGATGTAATTCCTTTGACTTACTATCTGGTAATCATCCGAGGGATAGTGTTGAAAGGGATAGGGTTTGAGTACCTGAAGGGTCAGGTTGCTTGCTTGTTGGTATTCTCGGCCGTGTTCTTGCTTGTAAGCGTTCTGAAGTTTAAGAAGAGAATCGCCTGAGGTTTGTTCATGTCTTTTTGAAAAGTGTCTGCCAGGGGACTGACGAGAACAGGGGGTGAGCACCTTTGGATACTAGAGAGAAACTGATTGCGGCCTGCTTGGACCTGGTGCGGGCCAAGGGATTGGGGCAGGTTACCATGGAAGAACTGGCTGCCCGAGCGGGGATGAGCAAGCGTACGGTATACCGGTATTTTACCAGCAAAGAAGAAGTTATCGAGAAAGCCGTGGAAGCTTTGATCTTAAGGATAGCCTCGCGGGCGGAAGAGATAATAAAAAGCGAGGAAGACCCGAGAAAGGCCGTGACTGAAATTCTAAGGTACCTTACCAGGCAGGCCAGTTCCGTTATTACTCGCCAAAGCTTAGACGATTTGAGAAAACACTACCCATTCCTCTGGCAGAAAATAGACAGATTGAGGACAGAAAGGCTGGAGTGGCTGGTCAGGGAACTGGTCCACTGTAGCCCGAAGGAGGAAGTGAAAAGTATTGACCCGCGCATTGTCGCGGCGGCCATGATCGCTTCGGTGCAAGCGGTTGTCAACCCCGATTTCATAGTGGACAACAATTTAACCTTCGAAGATACGACTACCCAACTGGTAAGGTTATTTCTCCTCGCTCTTTTCTAGAAGACACCTACCTAAAACCTGGCTGTGTTACACCCGGCATAACCGACACAGCTGCCCCCAAAATAGGGCCGAGGAGGTGTGTTAGCCAGGCGAGCGACATATGACGAGCTCCGGCACTCAACTAAACGACAATTTGGTTAAACAAAGGTTACTGAGACTTCCGTTGAGTGCCGGACAACACACGGCGAAACTGAGGGCTGCGAAGCGGAGCGAGAAACAGGAGGTT
>NZ_JABUEX010000005.1:0-81924 GCF_013314835.1 Syntrophothermus sp. | reverse complement strand
CAATAGTTTCATTTTGATTCTCTGGTGGTTGATACCGGTAAGTGTCATGTGGGGCTGTCCAGAGAATAGAGTCTCGAAGGAGAATTAGCCGAGAGAGAATTCCCCAAAAAAGCCTATGTGTAGCCACTTTAATGCTTTTGTGGTTGGCCAAAGGAGCGTCCAAGGGTTGTCCTCACGGATCTTCAATAGGTGTGGGTTCATGCTGGAGGTGGATGAAGATGATAAGATACGCGGCAGTGGTGGACAATTCGGTCGTAGACGGAACCGGCATAAGGATAACGGTTTTCTTGCAGGGGTGTGTACGTGGCTGCGAGGGTTGCCACAACCCGGATCTACAGCCTTTGGAAGGAGGAGAAGTAGTGTCAGAGGAGGCTTTGGCCCAACTGGTGCTGAACAAGCTAAGCCCGCTTCACCGGGGTGTTACTTTTAGCGGGGGAGAACCTTTGCTGCAAGCGCAGGCGTTGGAGAAGGTAATCTCGATATTGAAGCGAGAAAAACCTGACATTGATGTATGGATGTATACCGGTTTCACATTTGAAGAGATACAGGAAATACCTGTTTTAAGAATGATAGACGTTGTAGTTGACGGTCCTTTTGTGTTGGCACAGCGAGATTTGTCTTTGGCGTTCCGGGGCTCGAGGAATCAGAGGATTATAGATGTACCTGCGTCTCTAGCTAAAAGTGAAGTCGTTGAGTTGAAGCTCGACTGAACATAATCGAAACGAGTTAAAGACAACAAGGCCTTTGTCTTCTTTGGAAGATAGAGGCCTTTTTTGGTTTTGCTGGGGGACCGGTCGATTTCGATGATTTGCCTTTGACCCAAGGCTGGTTGGCAGACACGGCAAACAGAGGGAAGGGACAAGACATGGTATAATGTATAGTGAGTTTACGTAGAGGAGACGCGAGGTTCACGTGGTCTCATGGCACTTGCATTCTGTTCGAGGCTTGTCTTACATTACTTTGCCGGAGTGGCAAAAGCAGGGCTTAACCGTAGCTATAACCACTCGTACCGGAGGGTTTAGCCAGGGGGAGTACTCTTCTTTGAATCTGGCTTTTCACGTCGGAGATGACCAGACCGCTGTTTTATCAAACCGGGAGCTTTTGGCATCAGTCTTGCGCATTTCTCTTGCGGACATGGTGTGCGCTTGCCAGGTGCATAAGGCTAACGTGAGAATTGTCACTGAAGCTGACAAGGGTAAAGGGGTATTCGAATATGCTTCTGCATTGCCGGAAACCGACGCCATGGTTACCGATTGTGAAGGAGTATTTTTGACAACGTTCTATGCCGACTGCATACCTATTCTTTTGTTTGACGTTACACGCAGGGTGATAGGTCTGGCCCACGGTGGTTGGAAGGGGACTATGGCCAAAATAGCTTCGGCCACGGTCGAGGTTATGCGAAAAGAATTCGGAAGTTACCCTCAAGATATTAAAGCATTCATAGGGCCTGGAATTGGTGGATGCTGCTATGAAGTCGACGATGGGTTGGCAGCCCAAGTCAGGACAGTTTTTGGGAAAGACAGCCGGTTTTTGCTGGAAGAAAAACAGGGAAGAAACTATTGGTATCTCGACCGTACAAATTTCTTTATCTTAGAAAACGCGGGCCTTCATCATCAAAATATCGGTCTTTGTGGAATGTGTACCAGATGTAACCAAGAACTGTTCTATTCGTACCGGGGATCTGGTGGAAGGACCGGAAGATTCGCTGTGGTACTGGGTTTCAATAAGAGGTGAGAATTTGGATAACGCGCGCATTCTCGTAGTCGATGATGAAGTCCACATAGTAGAGCTGGTCAAGTTTAACCTGGAAAAAGAAGGATTCCAAGTGAGAGTGGCTTACGACGGGATTACGGCCTTAACCCAGGCGGAGTTGGTACGACCAGACCTAATTATTCTGGATATAATGCTTCCCCAGTTGGATGGGCTAGAAGTGTGCCGACGGTTGAGAAGCATGCAGGACTTTAGTAGTACTCCTATTATCATGCTTACGGCCAAAGGAGAGGAATTTGACACCGTGCTGGGATTAGAGATGGGTGCTGATGACTATATCAAGAAACCTTTTAGCCCCAGGGAAATGGTGGCTCGGGTTAAGGCAAGATTGCGAGCGAAAAGGATTTTGGAGGCCGAAAAGGCTACCGGACGCAAGACCTTGGTCTTCAAAGACCTGATAGTAATCCCGGATAAACATGAGGCGTTTGTGGGCGAACGGAGACTAGAACTGACGCCAAAGGAATTCGAGCTTTTGAAGTTGTTAGCTAGCAACCAGGGAAAAGTATTTAGCCGCGAGGTGTTGCTGGAGAAGGTCTGGGGGTATGAGTTCTCAGGTGATACCCGTACTGTGGATGTTCACATCCGGCATCTTAGACAAAAGTTAGGAGAGAGCCCGAGTTCGCCTCAGTACATTGAAACGGTACGGGGCGTCGGATACAGGTTTAAGGAGAGAGAGTCTTAAAAGGTACAAAACTATACTTGAACGACATAGGCATTTCAGGAACTGCTTCTGGGGGGCTGTGTTGTTGTATGCACGATGGAGAAAAAACGGGAGAAGAGACTTTTCGGGAACGGAACAAGATGAAAGCTATTCTAACTACTTTGGTTGACGGGGTGATGGCTGTCAGCCGCGACGGGATTGTTACTTTAGCCAACAAGGCGGCAGAAGAGATTTTTAAAGCGCGACATGAAGGGTTAGTAGGGAAGCCTTTCGCCAGTTTGGTATCTTCTCAGGAATTGAATCAGATGTTAGAGGACGTTTTTGAAACCGGGAGACAGATTTTTACGGAAACCGCGTTGGAACAGTGTTTATTTAGGGTACAGATGGCAGCTATCAACGGTGAAAAGGGAGATGTGGAAGGGGCAGTGGTGGTATTCCACGATGTTACCGATGCGCGCAAATTTGATCAGATGAGATCCGAGTTTGTTGCTAACGTTTCCCACGAGCTCAGAACCCCTCTCACCGCTATCAAGGGATTTGTAGAGACTTTACTCGATGGAGCTTTGGAGGATAAACTCATCTGCCGCCGCTTCTTGACCATTATTGAAGGAGAGAACAACCGCCTTACCAGACTTATCGACGATCTCCTGACCCTTTCTGCTATTGAGTCCCGGGAAAGAAAGCTCACCTTAAAACCGGTTTGTCTAGTCACTTCCATTATTCAGGTAATGAACATTCTGGGCCCTCAGGCCCGCGAAAAGAGATTGCACCTGGAGTTAATATTCAACCGCGATCTGCCTCCGGTCAAAGCCGACGAAGACCTGGTAGGCCAGGTTTTGATTAATCTAATCGACAACGCTATCAAATATACTTCTCCCGGAGGCAAGATAGTTATACGCGTAAAACGTGGGGGCGACCAGGTATTTACGTCTATCACTGATACCGGGACTGGGATACCCCAAGAAAGCTTGCCTCGCTTATTTGAGAGGTTTTACCGGGTGGACAAGGCACGTTCGCGCGAGTTGGGCGGCACCGGTCTGGGACTAGCGATTGTCAAACATATCGTTGAGTCTCACGGCGGAGAAGTATTTGTGGAGAGTGAGTTGGGCAAGGGTTCAACTTTCGGGTTCAGCTTGTGGGTGGCATAGTTGTTGTTGAAGCGAGAGGGCAGCTATGAGCGAACGTCTAGACCGGTTAGCAAAGCAGAAAAAACAAAAGAGATTGATATTAAAACTGCTTTTCGTTTTGGTTTTGATATCAGCGATGTTGGCGGTAGCGGCAGCTTACAGGGCAGTGACCGGGAAACTGTCCGTTATGCGGATGGAAGTAGAAGAATCTAAAGAAGGGGTTCTAGAGGAAACTTTGACCGGCACGGCTATGGTTGTCCAGGAAGAAACGGTGTTGCGATCTCCAGCCGATGGGCGTTTCGAAAACCTGGTGCGGGAAAAGGAACGGGTCAGGCGCGGGGCGATTCTGGGGAGATTGTATACGGAAAGCGGAACTGAGAGCTATGATGTAACGGCTCCGATAGCGGGAGTAGTATTGTACCAGACTGACGGGTTGGAAACGGTAATGGTTCCATCCAAGCTGGGAGACCTTCACCCTCAAATGTTTGCTTACAGCATCCATGTTGTTCGGGGAGTTGAGAATTTACTTCACAAAGGCGATGCTTTTGCCAAAATCGTGAACAACTTGAAGCCAACCGGCTTGGTGGTTAAGACGGAAGACACCGCAGACCCTCTAGCCGATGGACAGGAGGTCGGAGTCAGGTATAAGAATCTGGACTTAGGGACTGCCCGGGTAATTTCGATTGAGCGGGGAAACGACTATACTTTGGTCGGGTTGATTATGAGCGGGTTTGTAATTGAGGTGGCGGACCGTCGTTCGATTCCGGTAGAGCTGGTTATACGGCGTTATGAGGGAATAATCGTTCCTACGCGGGCTCTCACTACCAAAGCGGGTCGGCTCGGAGTTTATTGCCTGCGCAAGGAAACGGTTGTTTTTAAAGAGGTGCAGCTGGTTGCCAGGAAGGCAGGTCACAGCGTGGTCAGGGGACTAGATGCTGGTGAGTATGTAGTCACTACTCCGGACTTGGTGAAGGAAGGGATGGTGATGCGGCGATGAAGGCTGATGGGGGAGGATTGGAACAGTCGATTGCTGAAGTCCGGGAACGGATCCGTCGAGCAGCTCAGCGCTCAGGCCGGCAGGAGCAGGAGATAACTCTGGTAGCTGTCAGTAAGACCGTAGATTTAGAAACTATATCCCGGGCAGCGCAGTTGGGAATCACCCATTTCGGAGAGAACCGGGTTCAGGAGTTTTTACCTAAGTACAAGGAGCTACCTCATCTCCAGTGGCACTTCATCGGTCATCTGCAGACCAACAAGGTGAAGGACGTCATAGGAAAGGCTTGCTTGATCCATTCGCTAGACAGATGGAGATTGGCGGAGTATATTGATGGTAAGGCCAAGTTGCTTGGGCTTGCCGAGGTTGATGTGCTGCTAGAGGTCAATGTTTCCGGCGAACGTTCCAAATACGGATTACTCCCCTCAGATGTTCCAGCATTTTTAGATGCGGTTGAAAGACTTGAACGTGTGCGGGTTCGTGGCTTGATGACTGTGGCTCCCCAGGTTGATGACCCGGAGTTGGCGAGACCAGTATTCAAGAAACTTCATTCTATTTTCGAAGATATTAAGAAGAGACAGTACCGCAACACAGAAATGTTGTACTTGTCTATGGGCATGACCCAGGACTTTGAGGTTGCCGTCGAGGAAGGGAGCAACATGGTCAGGGTGGGAACTGCGATATTCGGTGCAAGAAGATAGGGGGTTTTTAACATGGGTTTTGTGGACAAGTTCTGGCAGTTCTTTGGGGTAGAGACGGAGACGAAGGAGGAGTTGGTAGAGCTGCCAATAGAACCAGAAGAAAGGAAATTTGACCGTAGGGGGAATCTTGTCAGTATCCATTCAACCAAGACCATCAAAGTGGTCGTGTGCGAACCGGCCGATTTCGACGAAGTCAAAACTATTGCCGACAATCTCAAGAGCAGGAGGCAGGTTGTCATAAACTTAGAGAGAACTCCTGCGGAATCGAGACAGCGAATAATCGACTTTGTAAGTGGTACAACCTACGCCTTGGATGGCCATATCCAAAAGATAGGAGATCACATCTTTCTTTTTGCTCCTAGTAATGTAGAAATCTCTGTGGACACCCGTTCTGTAGTACGTAGCTCATACATATTCACCCGCCCAGGGCCTTTTGGAGGGACCGATTTCTGATGAAATACCGGGTTTTAGGAGTCGTCGGTTGTGGAAATATGGCCTACGCTCTGGTGAAGGGACTGACGCAGTCGCGTTTTGATTTTGAGACTATCGTGGGGTTCGACGTAAACCCAGCCCGGCTAAACCTCTTTCGGCAGGAGTTTTCGGTGAAGCCTGTTTCTTCCAATCAAGAGGTGGCTGAACAAGGGGATATTATTGTCCTGGCGGTTAAACCTGGTCAAATAAGGCAAGTGCTGGAGGAAGTGAAGGATAAGCTGACTTCAGACAAGCTGCTGGTTTCGATTGCGGCAGGCATTTCTACAAGTTTGATCGAAGAAGTAGCGGGTAGCCATGTGCCGGTTATTAGGGTCATGCCCAATACTCCCTGCTTGGTAGGCCGGGGGATTTCAGCAATAGCGGCCGGGACCGGGGCAAGTGTTGAGCACGAAGAGGTAGTAGCCAGGATGTTTGCTGCTGTAGGCGAGGTCTGCCGAGTTCCGGAATCATACATGGATGCGGTTACCGCGCTGTCTGGGAGCGGGCCGGCTTACGTATATTTGGTAGCCGAAGCGATGAGCGATGCTGGAGTGGAGGTGGGGCTGCCCCGGGACCTTGCCCGTTTGATGGCTTTAAAGACTATAGCAGGGGCAGTTGCCATGATGGAGGTTACAGGTAAACATCCGGCCGTGCTTAGGGAAGACGTTACTTCGCCCGGGGGAACAACTATAGCCGGATTGAGGGAATTGGAAGAAAACGGCTTGCGGAAGGCGTTCTTTCGGGCTGTTCGGAGGGCGTTTGAGCGTTCGATGGAGCTCGGGCGGAGATAGGCTTGGGTATTCTTCAGAGGAGTGGGTTTTATTGCCGGTCTCTATCAGTGTGATTCGAGTAATAGACGTGGCTTTTGAAGTATTGGTGTGGTTGATAATCATCCGTTGTATTTTGTCGTTTGTGCGGCACGATCCTTACCAGCCAGTGTTCAAATTCATTTACGATGTAACCGAACCGGTGATGGCACCTTTTCGGAGATTGGTTCCGGTTGTTGGAGGACTCGATTTTTCGCCTCTGATAGCCATTATGGTTGTAGAATTGGTACGCCGGTTGGTATATGCAGTCTTGGTAAATTTGATAAGGTAGAACGGTTTAGATTTTTTGTAAGGAGCCAGGAGTGATGTCTAAAAAGGGTTTGGAGTTGCTGGCGCCTGCTGGTAAGTGGGAAAGCCTAGAAACTGTTATTGAACAAGGAGCAGATGCTGTATATTTGGGCGGCAAGAGATTCAACATGCGTCTTTTGCGGCCTGATTTTAATTTTTCGGACGAACAACTGATGGATGCGGTATCGTTTGCCCACGACCGCGGGGTTAAGGTGTATGTAACGGTTAACAATTTGTATTTTCAATCAGAAATAAACGAGCTAGCCGACTACCTGGCTTTTCTCGAGGAAGCAGGCTGTGATGGCATTATCGTGCAGGACCTGGCCGTGCCTCTTCTTTTGCAGCGCTTAGGGTTAAAGCTGCCGTTACATGCGAGCGTCCAAATGGGCGTTGCCAACGCTGAAGCGGCAAGGTTCTTAGACGAACAGGGTTTTTCCAGGGGCATACTGTCAAAGAACTTGAGTTTGGATGAAATCAGAGACATACATCAAAGGACCTCTCTGGAGCTGGAGTTTTTCGTGCACGGGGATGTCTGTATATCGCACACCGGACAGTGCTATATGAGCAGCTTTTTCTTCGGAGAAAGCGCAAACCGCGGTCGTTGCCGGAAACCGTGCCGATGGAAATACCGGTTTCTACCCAGCCCTGACCGATGGGAAGGTGTTCATTATTTCCTCGCTCATAAAGACCTTTGTTTGGTCGGATACCTCGACCGGTTGATCGAAGCCGGGGTTCGCTCTTTCAAGATTGAGGGAAGGATGAGAGACCCGGAGTACGCCGGTTTTCTGGTCCGCTGCTACCGAAGAGCACTAGATGCCTTGGAAGCTGGGGAGACTGAGGTGGTAAGCGAGGCAGAAAAAGAGTTGTATTCCCGGCGGATACGGGAATTTACAACAGGGAGCTTGTTTAGTAGAACCGGCGCCGATTGTATTGGATATTCGGGAGAAAGAGAACCCTTCTTTCCTACCAGTTCAATAGAAGTCACCCCATTAGGACGAGACGATTACCCGCAGTTCAAGGCTCCTACGCCCGGTTCAGTGCCTTCGCTAAGTGTTAAGGTTGGGGGGCTGGAGGCGTTTTTCGGCGTTATCGGGCGCGGCGTTGACACGGTGATTATTGGAGGAGACGGTTTTAAGAACAGCAAGGATAATTGGGATGAGGCTTCCCTATTGAGGGCGATCCAAGCGGGGAACGATAAGGGGGTATCTGTAGTTTTGGAAACCCCGAGGATTGTCACCCAAAAGGATCTGGACGGGGTAATCACCCTCTTATCGATTCCTGAAATGAAGGGTTTATCGGCAGTGATGGTACATGATCTCGGGAGCCTGAGGATAGCTCGGGAGCTTGGTCTGGCAGTATGGGCGGGGTACGGGCTCAACCTTACTAATGGGACTTCAGTTAAGTTTTTGGCTTCCCAAGGGGTGCAGAGGGTGACGGCTTCCCTTGAGCTGAAGTTGGCGGACCTTAAGAACATGGTGGAAAAATCATGTCTGGAGATAGAACTGATGGTCCAAGGTCCTTTGTGTGGTATGATTACGGATTACTGTCCGATCCAAGCGGTATGGGCGGAAGGTGATGACGATGGTTGTAAGACCGCGTGTAACCGGGCCGAGTACTGCCTGGAGGACGAATATCAACAGAGGTTTCGCATCTTAAATGATGACCGGTGCCGCACTCACATATTCTTCCCCCTCGACTTGTGTTTGTTCGGTTATCTTCCACTAATCAAAGATATGGGGATCAACAGCATCAGGATCGAGGGTCACTACTATCGCTTAGACACTCTTTTAGAGGTGGTTGACATATACCGTGACGGTTTACGGGATTTGGCGCAAGGGAGATGGGAAGGGGAAAAAGGTTACCGGCGGCTTTTGCGTTTATTTGCCCATGGGCTTACCACCAACCCTTTGGTTCATCGACTAGCCGGGCTAGAAGCAGATTAGCCGGTAGCTTTGAGGAGGGAAAGTGATGACCTTAACGCCGGTGGACATCCGCAACCAACGGTTCAAAAAGACCTGGAGGGGTTATAGCGAATCAGAGGTTAACCGCTTTTTGGTAACGCTGGCAGAAGAGTACGAGAAGCTTTACCGGGATAACGTGGAACTGAAAGAGAATTTGAAAAAGAAAGAGTTTGAATTGAGCAAGTACCAGAAACTTGAGGAAACCTTGCAGCAGAGCATCGTTTTAGCTCAGAAAACGGCCGAGGAAGTAGTAGCTAATGCTCACAGAGAGGCGGAGTCGATAAAGGAAAATGCGCGCCATCGCATAGCCGAGATGTTCGATGTTTACGAAGATATTTTGAAGAGATTGGGCGTTTTCCGGGTAGAGATCAGGTCAATGCTGTTGTCCCAGGTGGAACTACTAGAGCAAAGCGGGAAGCGGCTGGATGATATTGCCGATTTCTTCTACAGCCGGGACATGAAGGAGGTACTGGACAAGTTATCTCGGGCCGAGGAGGGAAAATAGGTGAACATCCAAGAAACCGAGCATGGTATACGGTTCGAGGTACGGGTATTGCCGAGAGCTTCTAAGAACGAGGTGATAGGCGAAGTGGAGGGAGCTGTTAAAATCAAGCTTACTGCTGCTCCTTTGGAGGGTGAGGCCAACCAGGCCTTGATTTCGTTTTTGGCTAAGATAAGCGGTGTTGCCCGTAAGAACGTGACTATTATAAAGGGTGAAACTTCACGCCACAAACTGGTAGAGATAACCGGCATCGACAAGACAGAGTTCTTAAAGAGAACGGGGCTACCCGGGTAATGGGAATCAAAAAAAGCAATGCTCGACATGAACGATGGTGGTGAAACTCGTTGGCAAAGACAGATAAGATTCTACTCGTCTTAGGTACGTTAGCGGATGTTTACCCACAAGCAGGTACTCGACTGAAGTTTCAGAACCCATTTCAGTTGTTGGTAGCTGTTATGTTATCTGCTCGTACCACTGACGAGCAGGTGAACCGAGTCACCAGAGGACTTTTTGCCGAGGTCAAATCGCCTAAAGATTTGGCTTCAATGGAAGTAGGGATTTTGGAAGATATGATAAAAGGTTGCGGGCTTTATCGGCAGAAGGCTCGGAACCTCATCGCTTTGGCCCGGATTTTGATGGAAGAGTTTGGAGGGGAAGTTCCCACGGATTTTGACCAACTGTTACGTTTACCAGGGGTGGGAAGAAAAACGGCTAATGTTGTAGTCAGCGTGGGATTTGCTAAACCGGGTTTAGGGGTTGACACGCACGTCCTTAAGGTGTCACGGCGACTGGGTTGGCACAATGCCCGTGATCCCCGGGTAGCAGAGGCTGAGCTTAAGAGGATTATACCCGAATCTTGGTGGGCTCGGGCTCACCACTTGTTCATTTCTCACGGCAGGGCGGTTTGCCGGGCACGCAAGCCCGATTGTGACCGATGCACTATTCGGCTGTACTGTCAATATGGTGTTTCCGGTCAGAGCGATAAGGCGGAGGACAGGCTGCAAAGTGAAAGTTCGGCATGATTTCAACTATCGTAACTATATCCTGCTTATCTGGATCCTGGTATTGATCAACCTTTTTGTCATTTCACGTTGGTTGGCCAGGATATCTTTGTCTTTGGCAATAATTGTATTCACGGTCGGGTTTACGGTTACCATTTTGTTAACGGTTTTGAGCCAACCCAGGTCGCGGACTACGATTCCGGAGTGGGTCCTGCCCACCGTAAAAAAAGCAATGACTGAATTTCAGCCGGTAGCTGAGGAAATTTTGAATTATCTGGTTACAGAAAAAACAAATCCCTTGGTCGAAACCGCGCGATCTGACTTGGCTAAGAACACCGGTTGGTTATGCGAAAGTGGCCGTAGGTTTGGTCAACAGGTTCTTAACGGTTTAAATGAGATAAAGAAAAAGTTGTTTTGGTCACCTGGAGTCAGCCTATCAGGTGAGTTGTTTCAATTACAGAAGAGCGTTGAGGAACGGGTAGTTGTCGTAACCGATTTTCTGGATAGCTTGGATGTATTTGTAGCCCGCGTTTCAGACGAACTAGAATTGGCAATATCGCGAAACCTTAAGGAAACCTGGAGTAAATTGCGCAGTCAGCACCAGATTGCTCTGCGGTATTTGGAAGAGTTGCTTTACGCTCAGATAGAGGAATGGGGCGCGGAAGAAGGGGATAAGCCAGTTCCTCAGATGGAGCGCATTGGAGGACAGTACGAAGTCCTTATACAGCCGTCGGTCAATCGCGCGAGCGAGCACTTGCAGGCTCGATTGTTTTCCGTGGTGCAAGAACTTTCATCCAAAGTGGTAGGGAGATTACAGCGGGAAACCTTAGCTCAGGTTAACTCCCTTGAGCAACTAGCAGCACAAGTAGAAAGGCTTCTTACTCATCCTCGGGCGCCCCGTGAAAAGTTAGGAGGAGCCTTGGAATTGCTTTATCAGATGAAACAGGAGATCAGCGATGTAATGATGACATTGGCGTGGCAGGACCTCATACTGGAGGAAAGATGGAGGGAAAGCAAACAGAGATTGACAGGCGAAGCTGAACAGTTGGCTTCCAGCTTGACCGGTGACGAGCATGCCGATATATGGGGAAGACTGGAACAGATAATAGACGGTTGGGCTAAGACCAAGTTGCAACGGGAAGCCCCAGGGGTTATTTCGTTGTTGACGGCTGCGGAAAAGAACTATTGGGATTTTGAGAAAGGGTTGCTTTCCAAGGAACATATGGCGACAAACATTTTACAATGGGCAGCGGCAGCCGAGTATACTGCTTCAACACTAGTGGCTGTGTCGTCAGAAGTGTTATCTTACCGTAGGTTAATACGTGATGAAGTGCGCGATGGGAAGCATGATGCCGTATTTGAAAAGGCAAGGGGAGCGGTGTTAGCCGAGATCCCAGAATTGGAAAAGGACATGAGAGGACTGTACCCTAACGGCTTCTATGCTTTTTGTCTCAATCCAGGAGTGGGATACCAGCCACATAGTGCAGCTGATGCTGCCTGGATGTTGTATCTCCGACTTTTATTTGAGGGAAAGGATCCGGAAGAAGAGCCGGATACCTGCCTTTTAATCGGATTGCTACTGGGCCTTCACGTGATCAGGAACCGCTACGTACAAGTTACGGATGTTGGCCTGATTTCTGACGTCAATGACTGGGATGACTTGGAGAACATGCGGCTAGCCAGTCTCAAAATCGTGGAATTACTGAACCGTGATACTGGCTGGAACCTAACACAAGGGGACGGTTCTCTCGTGTCAAGGGAAGGAGCACGATAATAGAATCTGAGAAAAGGGATAAAGGTCATGTGAAGCATGCCTAGAAAGCCAAAAGAAAAAAGTTAGGCAAGGATTTATCTCGCTATAGTACAGGGAATCGGCCAGCAGGATTTCTTTCGTGGAAAAGACTATTTTCAAAGATACCTGGAAACTGCAAAAGGGCATGTTCCCTACATTCCCCAAATCACGCCAAAGCCGTCATCAGCAGTAACCTAGAAGAGTATGAAAGCCAAGCCTTCGGTAAACAAGCAGGATAACCGGCCTGCCATTACACCCTGCCGGCAAGGTTTAGATATTGACACAGGAGAACCGTCCCCTTGTGTTTCGGTTGTCTTTTGTTGTGCGGTCTGCTAGAATATAGCTGATTTTCAACCGGGTGGTTGACAAGCGAAGAAACAAACGGCGATGAAAGGGACAGTAGCACGGATAAGGGTTAACAGCGAACCCGGGATGGTGGAAGCCGGGCAGGGCCTGTCCGAAGGGCGAATATCCCCCTGGAGCTTTCAACCGAAAACCACAGGTTCTTAACCAGTTTGGTTTTCATTCTCCGTAGGTAACCCCGCTTAAGTGTACTTGGAGGGCAATATAGTGAGTAGGCTTGAACGGTGACGCCCCGTTATCGGCGTACAGAGTGGTGCCTGGCATGCGAGGCGCTATTAGGGTGGTACCGCGGAAGATGGCCTTTCGTCCCTATAATTTCAGGGTGAAAGGCTTTTTGCTATATTAATTGGTAATAATTACATACAGGGGTGATTGATTTTGGGAAAAGGAAAATACGATAACACTTTGAATTTGCCTCAAACAGGTTTCCCCATGCGTGCCAACTTGCCTTCACGGGAGCCGGAGATACTCAAGTTTTGGGACGAGATTCGGCTCTACGAGAAGGTTCAAGAAAACACGCAGGGCAAACCCGATTTTATCCTGCACGACGGACCGCCTTACGCTAATGGCCATATTCACGTAGGCCATACCCTGAACAAAGTCTTGAAAGACATTATTGTAAAGTATAAGAGTATGACCGGGTACAATGCTCCCTACGTTCCTGGGTGGGATACCCATGGTCTGCCGATTGAACAACAAGCTATCAAGGCTTTGGGACTAGATCGCCATAAAACCGACGTGTTGGAGTTCAGAAGGCACTGCAAGGAGTACGCCTGGAAATATGTGAACATTCAGCGCGAGGAGTTCAGGCGCTTGGGAGTCAGGGGCGACTGGGAGAATCCCTATCTGACCCTGGAACCCAGGTTCGAGGCGGTGCAAATTCGGGTTTTTGGAGAAATGGCCAAGAAAGGCTATATTTACAAAGGGTTGAAGCCGGTCTACTGGTGCGCCGACTGCGAGACTGCCTTGGCGGAAGCAGAAGTCGAGTATCAAGACAAGGTATCGCCTTCGATCTACGTCAAATTCCCGGTGAAGGATGCTAAAGGATTGTTTGTTTCACCAAACACCTATGTCGTTATTTGGACTACTACCCCATGGACTTTACCGGCTAATACGGGTATTGCAGTCCATCCTGATTATGATTATGTCGTGGTGCAGGTGGGAGCGGAACGGTATGTCGTCGCCAAAGGCTTGCTGGAAGAAGTTGCCGCAGAAGTGGGTTGGGATGGTTACGAGATCCTCCAAACGTTAAAAGGAAAGGAATTGGAAAATACGGTGTGTTCCCACCCGTTCATGAATCGGGATTCGCTCGTGATATGTGGCGAGCACGTAACCTTAGACCAGGGGACCGGATGTGTCCACACCGCACCTGGGCACGGGGAAGAGGACTTCGTGGTTGGAAAAGAATACGGCTTGCCTGTGATATCGCCCCTTGACGACCGGGGTGTGTTCACGGAAGAGGCGGGGATCTTTGCCGGGCAGTTCTGTCACGACGCCAATAAGAGCATTATCGCTCATCTCAAGGATATCGGAATGCTAGTGAAGACAGGCGAAGTCACTCACCAATACCCGCATTGCTGGCGTTGCAAGCAACCTATTGTATACCGCGCAACAGAGCAGTGGTTTGCTTCCATTGACGGTTTTAGGCAGGCAGCTTTGGAAGCGATAGATACGGTACGGTGGATACCGGCTTGGGGCCGAGACCGTATATACAACATGGTTCGGGACCGGGGCGACTGGTGCATATCCCGTCAGCGAAGCTGGGGAGTACCTATTCCTATCTTCTACTGCGCTAGTTGCGGGCAGGCTGTTATCGATGATGAAACCATAGGGCACGTGGCTGATCTCTTTGCAGAGAACGGTTCTGACATCTGGTTTGCTTCCGAGGCTAAGGACCTTCTTCCCAGAGGCTATACGTGCGAAAATTGTGGGAGCCAAGAGTTCTACAAAGAGAAAGATATCATGGATGTATGGTTCGATTCGGGGTCAAGTCATAAGGCGGTGTTGGAAACCCGTCCCGACTTGCGCTGGCCAGCAGACATGTACCTCGAAGGGAGCGACCAGCACCGGGGTTGGTTTAACTCATCCCTTTCAACTTCGGTGGCGGTGACCGGCAGGGCTCCGTACCGAATCGTTTTGACCCATGGATTTGTAGTAGACGAGCAGGGTAGGAAAATGTCAAAATCCCTCGGCAACGTGGTAGACCCTCTGAACATCATCGAAAAAATGGGAGCCGATATCCTGCGTTTGTGGGTTTCTTCAGCCGATTACCGGGGCGACGTGGCTGCCTCGGAAAACATCATGAATCAGGCAGCAGAGGCTTATCGGAAGATTCGTAATACCTGCAGATTTATCCTCGGGAATCTTTACGATTTTCAGCCTGAGCAGGACAGGGTGAAATATGAAGACCTGCCGGAGTTGGAACGTTGGGTTCTCTTCAGATTGCACAAGTTGATTCAAAGGGTTACCCGGGCTTATGAAGACTTCGAGTTTCACGTTGTTTATCATTCGGTGCACAATTTCTGTACGGTTGACCTAAGTGCAGTTTATTTCGATATTATCAAAGACCGGTTGTATACGTCTGCTCCAGACTCTCAAGGGCGGAGGGCAGCGCAAACTGTTCTCTACGAGGTAATCCAGGCGTTAGTAAGGATACTGACCCCGGTGCTTGCTTTCACGACCGAAGAAATATGGCAATACCTGCGCGGCAACGGCGATCCGGTTAGTGTCCAGTTGACCGAATGGCCACTAGTTGATGAACGTTACTTAGACCCGGCTCTGGAGGAGCGATGGGACAAAATATTAAAGGCTCGAGAAGTTGTTACCAAGGCTCTTGAGGTGGCGCGACAAGAAAAGAGAATAGGGCATTCTTTGGGGGCGGCGGTTTCTATCTATGCGGATGAAGAGTGGCGAGAACTTCTTGAGTCTATAGAAAACATTGGCAGCATATTCATCGTGTCTCAGGTAGGTTTGTATAAGGCAGACGACAGGCCCGCAGGCAGCGTCGAACTAGAAGACGTTCAGGGTTTGTGGGTTGCGGTTGAACCTGCCAGCGGGCAGAAATGCGAGCGGTGTTGGGTGATTACCCCAGAGGTGGGAACGGACCCGGAACACCCGACCTTATGTCCTCGGTGTTTGGCGGTAGTGAAAAGGAGTTGAAGAAAGGTAGGGGGTTTCGCCATGGGTGAAGAAGGACAGAGACTGATAATAACGGCGGTGGGGAAGGATAGGGTAGGAATCATCGCGGGGATAGCCAATATTTTGGCCGATGCCAACGTCAACATCTTGGACATAAGCCAAACGATATTGCAGGGGTTTTTTACCATGGTGATGGTGGTCGATTTTAAGGACAGCAACATCGACCTGGCGGATCTGAAAGAGAGATTGACCCAAAAAGGGGAGGAATTAGGGCTGGTTGTGAATGTGCAGCATGAAGATGTTTTCCGGTTCATGCACAGGATTTGAGACGGTAGCCACAGGGTAACAAAGACCATCATGACCCTTGATAGTGTCACCACTAGATAATGAAAACTTCGTTTTAATAATGACTGAGATGTTTTTGAATAAAATTTCACCTGTGTTCATCAGTGCGAATTTGGGTCCATCTGTGCCTATTTTTCCTTGTAAAGCTTCAGCGAGAGGTGATAGGGTGGTATGAAATACATGATACACCCCGAAGAAGTAATGGAAACCCTGAATATGTTGCAGTCACAAAAACTGGATATAAGGACTATCACTATGGGCATTAGCCTCAGAGGTTGTAGCGGCGGATCAGTCCACGATGTGGGTAGGAAGATTTTTGACAGGATTGTAAATAAGGCCGAGCGCTTGGTCAAGGTAGGGGAAGATATAGAAAGGGAGTATGGAATTCCTATCGTGAACAAACGGGTTTCAGTGACCCCGATTGCATTGATAGCTGAGGGCTTTTCGCCAGACGAGATGGTTGTTCTAGGAAAGTACGTCGATCGAGCTGCCGAGGAAGTAGGTGTCAATTTCATTGGAGGTTTTTCGGCTTTGGTTCACAAAGGGTTCACGCAGGGCGACCTGGCATTGATTCACGCTATACCTCAGACCTTAGCCGGAACGGAAAGGGTCTGCGCGAGTGTTAACGTCGGCACTACGAAAGCTGGTATAAACATGGATGCCGTATCCTTGATGGGGCGAGTAATCAAGGAGACCGCAGAACTTACTCGCCATCGCGACGGGATTGGCTGCGCCAAGATAGTGGTGTTTTGCAATGCTCCTGAAGACAATCCTTTTATGGCTGGGGCATTTCACGGGATAGGCGAACCTGATGCCAGCATCAACATAGGCATCAGCGGGCCGGGAGTTGTGCTCCACGTGGTTAGGGAACACCCGGAGGCCGACCTGGGGACTCTGGCCAATCTGATAAAGAACACCGCTTTTAAGATTACCCGCATGGGAGAGCTGGTAGGGCGGGAAGCGTCGCGGCGCCTAGGAGTGAGCTTTGGCATTGTGGACCTGTCCTTAGCCCCTACCCCTGCTCCTGGGGACAGTGTGGCCGAGATCCTCGAAGCCATGGGGTTGGAAAAGTGCGGTGCTCCCGGCAGTACGGCCGCTCTGGCTTTATTGAACGATGCCGTAAAAAAAGGAGGAGCCATGGCTTCATCGTATGTCGGAGGGCTCTCAGGGGCTTTCATCCCGGTAAGTGAAGACCTAGGTATGGTGAGAGCGGTGGAAGCCGGGAGTTTGACCATAGACAAACTCGAAGCTATGACCTCTGTATGTTCGGTGGGTCTGGACATGGTGATTGTCCCGGGAGACATTCCGGCCGAAACGATTGCGGCCATCATCGCTGATGAGGCCGCCATCGGCATGATAAATAATAAGACAACGGCAGTTCGTGTTATTCCCGCACCGGGTAAGAAGGCAGGGGAATGGGTGGAATTCGGTGGACTTCTGGGGCGAGGACCGGTGATGGAGGTAAACTGTTTTTCCTCTGCTCGCTTTGTAGAACGAGGAGGAAGGATACCCGCTCCCATTCAGGCTTTGACCAACTGAACAAATACGCCTGGCCTTTCCGGACCAGGCATTTGAGTCTAACCACGAGGTCAACGTGATTCGCAGCTTTTTACCCACACTTCTACGGTATGACCGTCATCAATTCTTCTAATGGCTTGCGGGGTACGGAACCTGGAGGAGAAGCCGGATATCCTATAACGACCATGCTGACCAAATCCATGTGAGGAGGAACATTTAGTATCTGTTTTACTTCGTCTTTGTCATAAAGGGTATACCATAGACTGCCCAGTCCCAAAGCGTGAGCCGCGAGGAGCATGTTCTGGACTGCTGCGCAGCAAGACATGGCGTAGGATTCCCCTCTTCCCGGGAGGAATTTGTCGGCTCCTGCGTCTTGCGGGTCGGCAGTGACGGCTATGATTACAGGAGCTTGAGCTAAGAAATCCACCTTATAACGTCCCAACCATTTCCAACCACTCGCTTGATGGAGGAATTCGATAGTCTTGCTACAAGAATCTTTTAGTCTTTGTTTGAGCTCCTGGTTCTTGATAACCGTGAACCTCCAAGGTTGCTTGTTGAGCACGGATGGTGCCCATCTGGCGGCCTCCAAAACGGCCTCGAGCTTCTCGTCTTCGACCGGGGTGGTAGCGAACTCCCTACAACTCCGTCTTTCTTTAATAGCCTGCCATAGGTTCACGCTCTTTACCTCCTTTCCATCGATAGGTGACTTTTGAGCCCAGTGTTACCTGTTTTGCTTGATGCCCAGGTCTTCCATGACCGGGTCAAACTGGGGTGGGAACAGTGGACTCTTGAGAAGAGCTGGGTATATAGTGGGATAGCGCATACCGCCAGCTTTTTGCGAACCCTCAAGCCCACTCAGTAACTCCTCAAAACGGTTGCGGGGAATGGCAAAAACGATTTCATCTTCCCCACAGAAACCAAAGGCTCTTTCGCCGCTGCCGGGAATTGTGATTTGGTATTCCCCCGATTGGATACTGACTATGATAGCTCGTAGACACCCCATGCGCTCTGAAAAAACCGCGTTTACAGGGCGTCCGGTCTTGTAACAAACTGCCATAACCAACCGGTGGATTTGAGCGGAATTTCCGTAGACGAGCACGACGTCAGGTTCAAAGCTGGCACGGCTCAAGGGCGAAAGGAGGACGTGTCGATTTTCGGATTGTTCCATGCGAGGCAGGTGATTCGCGTTTAAGGAAGCACCTATTTCCGGAGTCTCGGCATAGAAGGGATAAGCCATGAGTCCCTCCTGGAAATTTTTGCTGATGTCTTTGAGCCCCAAAGCCATAAGCACAGGCGGGCACTGGTGGTCATCTGGTCCGAAGGCCACGGTCATGCCAAAGCGCCGGGCGATGCTGAGTCCCTGGCACAGAGCCAAGCGGTTACCGAAGTTCTTGACGGGGAAAACTGCTTTTTGCGGGAGATCTCCATTCTCAAGTACCTTCACAGCGACAGGGTAAGTCGACGGTCTGACCATCTCATCCAGAGATTTACCCAGTTTTTGGACCAATTCCATATCGATCCCTCCTTTTAATCGCCGGTTTTCCTATTAGAAGTCGAAAGCGGCTTCCAAAACCTGGCTTATGTCAATTATATAGCAACTCGTCCACAAAGTGGTAGGGAATCTGGCGACCGATTGGAACGGCTTGGTTACGGCTGGAAGTATTGATATAATATAATCGAGATTATAGAAAGAAAGGGAGGGAGGTATGTGGGCCTCCCAATCCTGTCTTGAGGATAGAGTGTGTAACTAATTGACATACTAGAAAGGGTCGGTGTGAAATGGCACCAGACGGGAAAACGGATCCCGAGTTCTGGCAGCACCTACTGAAAAGAATAGAAGAGCTTTCGGTGAACATGGAACGGATGAGGCTGGCCGAGTACGTTGATGTCCTGCAGAATCCGAAACGGCTTCTTTATATTAATTTTCTGATTGGGGTGGCTCGAGGATTTGGTGGCGTCGTCGGTGCTACAGTGCTGGTAGCTATAATCCTTTATTTCCTCCAGAAGGCCCTGATCTTAAACCTGCCAGTGATAGGAGATCTTATTGCTCAATTAGTGCGAATAGTGCAGGTGCAGCTGAATGCGCCCGGAGGTTTTCCAGGGACAGGTCGCTGAAAAAGGGGTGATGCGAAGTGGATGCCAGTGCAAAATTGCTCGCAAAAAAAGAGAGATTGGAAAAGGCTTTGAACGATAAGAGGAAGGCGAGGGAAGCGGGTATGGTCGAGATGCTGGACGAGCTTTCGATGTATGACCAGCACCCGGGTGACATCGCTTCTGAACTGTACGAGAGAGAAAAGGACGCGGGGATTCAAGAGAATCTAGAACTGGAGTTACAACGAGTGAAGAGGGCTTTGGAACGGTTAGACAGCGGAACATACGGGCAATGCGAAGCCTGCGGCGGTGCGATCGAACCCAAGAGACTTGAGGTTTTGCCTGAAACCGACCTCTGTATCAAATGCGCTAGAGCGCAACAGGACAAATTCACCAGACCAGAGGAAGAGCGACAGACAGACATGGGCGACATAACGGAAAAAGGCGAATGGTTTAAAGTCGCGGAATATGATTTTTTTGAGGAATGGCACAAAAAGTTCCCGGAATGATTCGTCAGGGAAGCTGACCGATTGATGATGCGAGGAGGTGGTTGAGCTGCGGATAGGCATCTTTACCGACAGCTACAAGCCATACACCAGCGGCGTAGTAACTTCCATAACTACTTTTTCTGATGAACTGACCCGTATGGGACATGACGTTTATGTTTTTGCTCCCAGTTATCCTCAGTACAAAGAATACGAACGAAATGTCTTTCGGTTTTTCTCCGTACCTGCTCCAACCAATCCAGACTATACCTTAGCTGTTCCGATTGCTCCGCGGATGAACTCGGTGGTTGAAAAGCTCAACCTTGACATAGTTCATGTGCATTCCCCTTTCTTGTTGGGAAGATGGGGAGCCAAGTGCGCCGAGCGTTTCGATTTGCCGTTGGTGTTCACGTACCATACTCTTTATGACCAGTATGTACACTACGTCCCCATTCCCCAGGAATTGGCACGGGAACTGGTTATCGTTTACAGCCGTCACTTCTGCAACCGATGCGATCTGGTGATAGCACCGTCCCGAGAAGTGGAGCGGCTGGTAAGGGGTTATGGTATCCATACTCCGGTCCGGGTTATTCCTACCGGGGTACAGCTGGATAAGTTTAGAAGACGGAAGCCCGGCTGGATAAGGGAACATTATCATTTGCCTGATGACGCTCCAATATGTCTATTCGTTGGACGGTTGACAAAGGAGAAGAACTTGGAGTTTTTGTTAGAGGCTTTTAGTATAGTGAAACGACAAGTACCGCCCGCTGTTTTGGTTCTGGTAGCGGGGGGGCCTATGGAAAGCGAGCTGAAACGCCTGGCTACCAGCTTGGGACTAAAACTAGAACGGGACGTGGTGTTTACAGGCCGTCTGCCTTTCGATGAACTGGTAGACGTATACTTTGACTCCACGGTTTTTACTTTTCCTTCGGTTACCGAAACCCAGGGGCTGGTATTGGCTGAGGCCATGGCTACCGGCCTTCCAGTAGTGGCAGTTAATGCTTTCGGGGTGCAGGATACCGTGGATGACGGGATGAACGGTTACCTGGTTGAGCTGGACGCACGGCAGTTCGCACAAAAGGTGGTTCGCTTGCTGACAGACGAGGAGACCAGACGCGGTTTTTCGGTTCGGGCAGTAGCCAAAGCCAAGCGGCTGTCATCAAGGGCGATGGCTAAAAAACTGGAGTACGAATACCTGCAGTTACTCGAAAAGCCCAGAAAGAGGGCCAATAAACGACAGTGGCACGGTTTATATATTACGCGGTTTTAGTGATGATGTAATGGTGTTGTTGTAGGAAAAGTTATAATTCTCGGGTTGGGTGCAGGATGGCTGCGGAGAGGGGGAAAAAAACTGCACTATTGGATAATAATGCTGACGGTCGCTGGGTTAGATCAACTGACCAAGCTGTGGATACAGGAGTATATGGGTTTGGGACAGAGTGTACCGGTTATCGGTAATGTTTTGCACGTTACGCGGGTATTGAACCAAGGCGGGGCTTTCGGGTTATTGTCAGGGAGATATTTTTTGTTTTTAGCTACAGCTATCGGCTTAATTTTCGTGGTCAGTTATTATGCCGTTTATTACAAACCAAATAAGGCCTTACAGTTTGGGCTAGGTTTGGTGAGCGGGGGAGCTTTGGGTAACCTTGTGGACCGGCTTTGGCATGGGGGAGTCGTGGACTTTATCGATTTGGGATTTTGGCCCGTGTTTAACCTAGCCGATTCGGCTATCGTGGTTGGAACAGCTTGGCTGGCTTTACTGTTGCTCAAGTCAAGGGGCTAGGGGAGAAGGTTGGTACGTATGGAAACGCGAGACGTGGTGATAGAAGGGTCCCACGAAGGCGAACGACTGGACCGGTTCTTGGCCGAGACGTTATGTGACGTTTCACGCAGCCAAGTCAAGAACCTGATCGACGAAGGCTTAGTCTTGGTCGGGGGTAGGCCTCAAAAACCCGGGTACCGTATAAGAAAGGGCGATATCATACAGGTTCGTATCCCAGCGGCTCGAGAGACGGGATTGGTTGCTCAAGAGATGCCTTTGAACATAGTCTACGAAGACCGGGATCTGGTGGTAATAGACAAACCGCAAGGCTTGGTGGTTCATCCTGCACACGGGCATTGGGAAGGGACCCTAGTTAACGCTCTTTTGTATCGGGTAAAAGACTTGTCTGGAATAAACGGGGAGTTGCGACCGGGAATAGTTCACCGCCTGGATAAAGACACCTCTGGCCTCATGGTGGTAGCTAAAAACGATCAGGCTCACCGCGACCTGGCTGATCAGATAAAGGCCCGGAAAATACGGCGGGAGTATGTAGCGGTGGTGCATGGGGTGATCAGAGAGAATTCCGGGACTATAGATGCTCCTATAGGAAGGAGCCCGTCAGACCGCAAAAAGATGGCGGTAGTAAGGGAGGGACGCCCGGCCGTCACCCACTATACTGTTCTTAGGCGATACCGAGACTACACTTTAGTTAGAGCGAGGCTTGAGACCGGTCGAACCCACCAGATTCGGGTGCACTTTGCATATATCAGACACCCCGTGGTCGGCGACCAGGTGTATGGTCCGAGTAGATCGAGGTTTGAGCTCAAAGGCCAGGCTTTGCATGCCTGCTACCTGGCTTTTTATCACCCTACTACCAAAGAACTGCTTGAATTTGATTCACCCTTTCCCCCGTATTTTCAGGAGCTTCTGCGGCAACTCGAAAAATCGGGTGCTTGACACGACTAGGGCCTTGACTTAGAATGACGACAGAAGCCTTTAAGTTAGCCCCGTGAGGCTGGCAAGGGAGATGTGGAAAGATTGAAGCCTACCTTCCTTCTTTACGGGAGGTAGGCTTTATTTGTGCCTTTGGTATTCGACCGGAACCGAAAAAGGAAGGGGGGCGCCTGGTGAAAATAATTGAGAAGAATCGGATAATGGATGAGGCTGGGATAAGGAGAGCATTGACCCGTATCAGTCACGAAATTATTGAAAGAAACAAAGGGGTATCTGACTTAGCTATGGTTGGGATTAGGAGACGAGGGGGGCCCTTGGCGGAAAGGATTGCTCAGAAGATCAAAGAGATCGAAGGAGTAGAGATACCGGTCGGGGTTCTAGACATAACTCTTTACAGGGATGACCTGACGACATTGGCTTCGCAACCGATGGTTCACCGGACCGAGGTTCCTTTCGATGTTACCGGCAAGGTCATAGTGTTGACCGATGATGTTCTCTATACTGGACGTACGGTTAGAGCGGCTCTAGACGCTTTAATAGATCTAGGGCGTCCGAAGTGTATCCAATTAGCGGTGCTCATCGACCGGGGGCACCGAGAGTTGCCCATAAAAGCGGATTACGTTGGGAAAAATGTCCCCACTTCTAGGAAAGAAATAATTACGGTAAGGATGAAAGAGATCGACGGCAAAGACGAGGTGGTAATCGAAGAAATCGTTGAGACGTGAAGCATCCCTTTAAAATAGTCCGGAGAGGCTAGCAAGGGAACCGGCTGGTGCCGGATAATGGAGGTGTGTTTCAAGCCTTCCTTGCTAGCGGGGAAGGCATTTTTATTGGATACACCGCGCGAGGAGGTAAAGATGAATGGTGTTTAAGCGGCGCAAGGATTTGCTCGGTATTGAGGATCTTTCTCGGGAGGAGATAACTTCGATTCTGGATGTAGCCCAACCGATGAAAGACATAATTTTTCGGGACATAAAGAAGGTGCCAACCTTACGCGGAAAGGTGATCGTAACCTTGTTTTACGAACCGAGTACGCGGACAAGAACATCGTTCGAGTTGGCAGGCAAATACTTATCGGCGGACACGGTCAACTTGGCGGTTACCACCAGCAGCGTACAGAAAGGCGAAAGTCTTAAGGATACGATAAGGACTATTGAGGCGATGGGCGCTGACGTCATTATAATAAGGCATTCTATGAGCGGTGTACCGCACTACGTTGCCCGCAACACCAGCATGCGGGTCATCAATGCAGGGGATGGAACTCACGAACACCCTACCCAAGCTCTGCTCGACATGTACTCTATTCGGGAGAAAAAGGGGACTTTGGAAGGGTTAAAGGTGGCTATTCTGGGGGATATATTACACAGTCGGGTAGCTCGTTCCAACATTTTTGGTCTTCAAAAGTTCGGATGTGAGATCAGAGTAATAGGTCCATCTACTCTGATGCCGGCTGACATAGAGAACCTGGGAGTCAAAAAGTACTACGACATTGAAGAAGGACTAGAAGGAGTAGACGTTATCAACGTCTTACGAATTCAAAGGGAAAGGCAAAAGGAAGGTTTGTTTCCGACTTTGGAAGAGTACAGCAATCTTTACTGTCTAACCCGGGAGCGGGTGGCATTGGCCAAGCCTGACGTGCTGGTCTTGCATCCCGGCCCCATGAACCGGGGAGTGGAAATAGCGGGGGACGTGGCCGATAGCCCCTTTTCAGTCATCGAAGAACAAGTCACCAACGGGGTTGCGGTCAGAATGGCTTTATTGTACCTGATGATGGGAGGGACGACTGATGAGGTTAATGATTAAAGGCGGCCGGATCATCGATCCTGTGAACTCGATCGACCTGGTAGGAGATATCCTTGTCGAAGACGGTCTCGTCCAAGAGATTTCACCTGCGATAAGAACGAAGAAAGCCGAGGTACTGGATGCTACTGGTAAGATTGTTTGCCCGGGATTCATTGACATGCACGTCCACCTGAGAGAGCCGGGATTCGAATACAAGGAGGATATTGCTTCGGGTACCAGGGCGGCAGCGGTGGGAGGGCTCACCACTGTTTGCTGCATGCCCAATACCAACCCGGTGATAGACAACGGTGCGGTGGCCGCATTTGTGTGTTCCCGGGCCCGGCAAGTAGGGGTGGTTAACGTCTTTCCCATCGGCAGCATTACCAAGAAGCAGCAGGGGACCGAGATATCAGAAATGGCTGATCTCGTGCAAGCCGGTTGTGTTGCTGTCTCCGACGACGGGCGCCCGGTGATGAATGCCGAGATTATGAGGCGGGCTTTGGAATATTCTCGGATGTTCGATATCCCGGTCATTTCCCACTGCGAGGATCTAAATCTTTCCGAAGACGGACAAATGCACGAAGGGTTTTACTCCACTTTGTACGGACTTAAAGGGATTCCGGCTGCTGCGGAAGAGGTAATGGTGGCCAGAGACATCCTGCTTGCGGAAACTACGAAAAGCAGGGTTCATTTCGCTCACATCAGCACCCGAGGATCAGTGGAGCTCATCAAAATGGCTAAAAGGAAAGGTCTGGCTGTAACCTGTGAAGTCACGCCCCACCATTTAACCCTTACCGATGAAATGGTGCGGGATTATGATCCCGATACCAAGGTCAACCCCCCTCTGCGCAGCCGCGAGGACGTTAAAGCTTTGCGGCAGGGACTGATCGAAGGCGTGATCGATTGCATTGTCACCGATCATGCCCCGCATGAGGTAGAAGCCAAGGACTGCGAGTACAACCTAGCTTCATGTGGAATTTCTGGGCTGGAGACCGCCGTGGCTGTGATATTAAACGACTTGGTCAATAGTGGGATAGTGGACATATCTGACGTGGTTCGCTTAATGTCGGTTAACCCGGCCAATATCTTGAAACTGGACCGGGGCAATCTAGCTCCTGGAAAGGTAGCGGACGTAACAATATTAGACTTAGAGCTGGAGCGCCGGGTGGAACCAAGTCAGTTTTTATCCAAGGGCAAGAACAATCCTTTTAAAGGCCGAGTCTTAAAGGGATGGCCTTGGGCTACAATTGTTCGAGGCCGGCTGGTGGCTTACAACGGTGAGCTTGTTGTCTAAAATGGTGCCAATTTAAGATAAGATGCCTGGAGGAATATTTGTCCTGATGTAGAATTCCTTGCATAACAGTCATCGGGGGTGTTCTATGCGGAAAGTTCAACAAGCCCTTGTTATCAGGCATCGGGAGATAGTTCCCGGGTACTTCGAGTTAGAGTTTATAGCTCCTGAGATTGCACGCGAAGCCCTTCCCGGTCAGTTTGTCCACATAAGGGTAACTCAAAGTCTTGACCCGCTACTAAGAAGACCGTTCGGTATCTACAATGTGGAAAAGAAAATCGGTAGTATAACCGTATTCTACCGGGTGGTAGGTAGGGGCACTAGAATGTTGTCCGATGTGCACACAGCCGAACAACTCGACGTTTTGGGGCCTTTGGGCAGGCCCTTTTCTTTACCCAGGTATATGCGGCGGGCACTTCTGATAGGCGGGGGAGTCGGGATTGCTCCACTGGTTTATCTGGCCCGTGTCTTGTGCGAACACAAGGTCGAAGTGACTGTTCTTCTAGGGGCGTCTACCTCTGGGTACCTGGTCGGCAAGGATATTCTCAAACGTATGGGCATAGATTTTATGGTGTCGACGGATGATGGCAGTGAGGGGATGAAGGGCAGGGTCACCGATTTATTGGAGAGGGTTATCGATAAGAAACAGTTCGACTACATTTATTCGTGCGGCCCGGAACCGATGATGGCCAAGGTAACCGAGATTGCCCAGGCAAGGGGGATCAACGGAGAGTTGTCACTGGAAGAGCACATGGCCTGCGGCATAGGGGCATGTTTGGGTTGTGCCAAAAAGGTTATCAGAAATGGAACCGCAGCCTATGCCAAGGTATGCACCGATGGTCCTGTTTTCAAGATAGGCGAGGTGGTGTTTGATGCCTAAGAAAAAGGAAAAACCGGCCATCAATCTATCGGTAGACTTGGGTGGAATTACATTGAAAAACCCGATTACGGTCGCTTCGGGGACTTTCGGCTATGGAGCGGAATATGAAGAGTTTATAGATCTGTCCGAATTAGGCGCGGTGATCGTAAAAGGCACTACCTTGGAGCCTAGAGACGGGAACCCTCCTCCCCGGATCGTAGAAACCCCTGCGGGGATGCTTAACGCTATTGGGCTTGAAAATCCTGGAGTGGAAGTGTTGATAAACGTCCACCTTCCCCATCTGCGGGAAAAGAAGGCCACCGTGATCGTAAACATTGCCGGTAATCAAGTCGAGGATTACGCGCGTTTGGCAGCTATCTTGGACCGACAGCCAGGAATAGCCGGCCTCGAGGTTAACATTTCTTGCCCCAACGTAAAACAAGGGGGTCTTCAATTCGGAACCGACCCGATTATGATCGACGAAGTAGTAAGGGCTGTACGAGAAAGCACTAGATTACCTCTTATAGTCAAGCTATCGCCCAACGTGACCGATATAGTCGCTATGGCTAAAGCAGCGGTCAACGCGGGAGCAAACGCCATTTCTCTTATCAACGCGCTTTTGGGGATGGCGATTGATGTGGAAAAGAGACGTCCAGCTCTAGGTAACATCTTTGGCGGGTTATCCGGACCGGCGATCAAGCCGATAGCGGTCAGAATGGTTTACCAGGTGGCAAAGGAAGTGGACGTGCCTATTCTAGGAATGGGAGGCATCATGAATTACTCCGATGCCTTGGAGTTTATCTTGGCCGGAGCGACGGCGGTATCAATCGGCACCGGCAACTTTGTAGACCCGGGTATATCTCGACGAATCATAGGGGACCTTGAACAATATTTAGAGAAAAACGGAATATACGATATCCAGGAGCTAATCGGGGCAGCCATTATCCGCTAGCAGAGCATTAACCGAGACAGTAGGAGGCATGAGGCATGGAACCGCGGGAGAGACTCATTGTGGCCCTCGATGTAGATACAGAAGAGGAGGCCCTGTCTTTAGTTGACGAACTGCGAGATGTAGTGGGGGTTTTCAAGATAGGGATGCAGCTTTTCAACAGCGCCGGCCCGGACATTGTCAGAAAAATTACCCGGGCAGGCGGCAGAGTATTTGTTGATCTGAAGTTTCATGATATCCCCAATACGGTCAGTGCTGCAGCGAGGATAATAACCCGGCTAGGAGCATACATGTTTAACGTTCACGTAGCCGGTGGCCGCGAAATGATGAGGCAGACCGCAAAGGCTACCCTGGAGGAAGCCGGATGCCTGGGGATTTCTCCGCCCCGGGTACTAGGGGTGACGGTTCTTACCAGCATTTCGGAGCAGCAGTTAAGAGAAGACCTCAAGATTCAATTGGGAATGGAAGAGCTCGTAGTGGAATGGGCTTTGATGGCCAGGGAATGTGGCCTTTCGGGAGTGGTGGCTTCACCGCACGAAATCGCCGCCATTCGCGAGGCGTGCGGGCCAGGGTTTCTCATAGTCACACCTGGGGTAAGGCCGGTCTGGGCTGACAAAGATGATCAACAGAGGATTACTACTCCCGCCCAGGCTATCCAGTTGGGGGCAGACTACATCGTGATAGGCCGTCCGATTCTGAGGGAAAAGAATCGAAGAGAAGCGGCAATGAGAATCATTGAAGAATTGGAGGCTTCAATATGATGAGCAAAGAGAGGGCAGAACAGATTTTTGCGACCACGGGCGCGCTTCTAGAAGGACATTTTCTATTGAGTTCAGGCAGGCACAGCAAACGTTATATTCAGTGTGCTTCGGTGCTGCAATACCCGTGTTACACAGAGGAACTGGCCGAGGAATTGGCTTCCCGTTTTCGAAACGACAACGTAGAAGTGGTGATTGGACCAGCTATGGGAGGTATCATTGTGGCGTATGAAGTGGCCCGGAAGCTGGGGGTCAAGGGCATGTTTTGCGAGAGGGAAAACGGGAAGATGAAGCTGCGCCGCGGGTTTACCGTAGTTCCCGGACAGCGTGTGCTGGTGGTCGAGGATGTCATTACTACCGGAGGATCAGTGCGGGAAGTAATACAGGTGATACGAGAAGAAGGAGGCGCCGTGATTGGAGTAGCAGCGCTAGTAGACCGCAGCGGCGGGAAGGTGGATTTCGGGGTTAGGACCGAGTCGGTGCTGGTAGTCGATATCGAAACCTTCGAGCCTGATAATTGCCCGTTATGCAAGGCAGGTAAGATCCCTTTAGTGAAACCGGGTAGCCGATACTGAGCTAAGGAAGCGAGCCAGAGAAGGACATTTATTTTTGACTTAGACGCTAATTAACGCAGACCCTACGATAACTTTAGGTGCCGTGCCGATCTGCGTCGATTTCTGGTCTAAACTCTTTTCGTAGCAGGGATTCTAGCCGCGGGTCTTTCAGATTGACGTAAAGGGTCCAGTAGTTGTCGTAGACTACCATGCCCGGCTTTGAGCCCTTGGGCTTTTTGACGTTGTTTCTGAAAGTGTAATCTACGGCAACCTTGTCAGATTCCCGGCTTTTGCTGAAATAGGCAGCTAACAGGGCTGCCTCTTCCAGGGTGTGGTCTGGAACTTCGTGAATACTCTGGATGTTTTTGCTCAACCGGACGATAACGTGACTCCCGGGTACGTCCTTGGCGTGCAGCCAGAGGTCGTTGTGCCCCGAGGCTTTCAGAGTCAGTTGTTCGTTTTGCAGGTTGTTTCTTCCAACCAGTATTTTGTAGCCGTCTGAAGACGGGAACATACGGGGTTGCAGCCGTTCCTCCTTGACGCGCGCTTTTCTTTTTCTGTCTTTGTTTATATACCCTTCTCTATCCAGTTCTTCTGCTATTTCTTCTATTTCGTCCATAGTTTCTGCTTGTTCAAGGGCAAATTGTGCTGATTCGAGGTAGGCAATTTCTTGTCGGGTTTCCCGTAAACGTTTTTCGGCGTGAAGGGCTGCGGCTTTGCCTTTAGCATACAGTTTGAAGTAGCGCTGGGCGTTTTCAATCGGAGTGAGGTGCGGAAGCAGCTCAACTGTTACCGATTCTCCCGTATAAAAGTCTATGAGCTCGACTTCGGTTTGACCTTTCTCAATCTGGTGCCCGTAGGCAGTCAGCAGTTCTCCCCAAGTGCGGTAAGGAAAGGTCTTCTCGGCTTGAACGAGGTCGCCTTCCTGTAAAAGGGCTTTGCGGTAAGCCTTTTCCAGATGGGCTTTGAGGGTTCGCAACAGGTTAGTTTTATACGAGTAGGCCCTGAGCTGACTGAGCTTATGATAGAAATAATAGTCAACAGCTTGATTAACGGAAGCGAAAGTCAAGACTTCTTCGCCGGCTTCTTGAGAAGCCATCGGTAACAAAGAAAAAGGGGAAAACTCCAAGACTCCTCGGGGGCCGGTTAGGACCGTCGGGTTTACCCGGCTGTTCTTGGCGTGTTCCCAAAGAGAACGCCAGGTGAGAAAGAGCTTAGATAATTCCAACTCACCACATTCGTCTGTTGGCAGATCTGGATCCAAGCCTGACCGATGGCATATATATCTAGCAGTAAACTGGCTGATGCCTGCACATACGCGAAACATTCCTCTATTTAGGCTGCTGTCGCCTGTTTCCCAGAGCCGGGCCGCAAACTCTTCGTAGGTAGCGTTTTCGGCCTCTAATTTGCCCTGTGCGGGGGGCGGCACATAAGGGTGTCCAGGCAAGATCTCGCGATACGAGTTGCTATCAGGGCCAAATCGCTTGAGGGCGTCTGTGATGAGATTGGTTTCAGGGTCCATCAATATGATATTAGTATGTTTACCGGTGAACTCACAAACCAGGACTTTTTCTTTCCATTCCAAAAAGTCGTTCAAAGCCTCACACCGGATATTGACTACCCGTTCGCTGTCGACTTGAACAATCTCCTTCACTCTGGCTCCATCCAGATGTTTGCGCAACAGCATGCAAAAGGCGAAGGGAGTAGCCGGATTTTCTTTTCGTTCATCGGTGAGGTGTAACCGGGACCAACCGGGATTGGCGGAAATCACCAATCTCTTGCTTCCCTTGGGTTTGCGCAAAGATAGTACAATCTCATCTTTTTCGGGCTGCAGAATCTTATCAATTCGGCAGCCTTGAAGAAAAGGATTCAGTTCCTCACACAGTGCAGCGATGGTAAGCCCGTCGAAAGGCATACGGATACACCCCCTAGGAAAGTATAACACTTAGGGTATACTTGCTCAACTCGCCCTAGAATGAAGGTGTCAGCCGGAACGGCACTTGGAGATGAGCAAAGACTATAAGAACCAGCCCTGAATTCTAAAATGGAAAAAGCCCCGCGTGCTTTTGAATCTTTATGGGCAGAATCTGCCCCCTTTTTGTCGACTGGATAGAGGAGAATGAAGAAGTGGTGACGAAGATACACCGTGGGGGAAGTCTGGGAGGAGTGTCGCATGTCGGACATGGTAAAAGCCTTTTACCGCGATATTCTGTTACAGGTGTTATCGATTGAATCGAGAAAAAGGCAGGTCTCGGAGCGCCTGTTGCTGACCAAGTCTGATAGGTTACGGCTCAGGATCATCAGGGAATTCCTCAGCTTGGACCTGGACAAACACACTTTGCTCCAGCAGGCGGCTGTAGTCGGATTTCGAAATCAGGCGTTCGATATATTGGATCATTTGCGCAAGCTCTACGGGGTAGAGGAGTACGACTTGTTGCCTGACCGCATACGAGAAGAAATACGACATACGGAAAGGCTTCTTTTGCCGATCGTGAATGAGATAAAATATCCTAAAAGTAGTAGTTTTTTTGAACGCCGTCTCATCCAAGAGGTGAACAAGTACGTTACTTTGCAGGCCAGGGAATACGTCAAGGTTAGACTTTAAAGGAGGGGAAAGAAATGAGTAAGAAAGTGGTTATTGTGGGCGGGGTTGCCGGAGGAGCCAGTGCGGCTGCGCGCCTGAGAAGGCTCGATGAAGAAACCCACATCGTGATGTTTGAGCGAGGCGAGTACATCTCTTATGCTAACTGCGGCCTGCCCTACTATGTAGGCGGTGTCATACGGGACAGGAAAAAGCTCTTGGTACAAACCCCCGAAGCGATGCGCCGGAGGTTCAACATTGATGTGCGCACTTTGAGTGAAGTCGTGCGCATATTGCCTGGGGAGAAAGAGGTGGAGGTCAAAAACCTGGCCACTGGAGAGGCGTACAGGGAGAGCTATGATTACCTCGTTCTATCCCCCGGAGCCAGTCCGGTAGTTCCGGATATACCGGGGGCCAACCTGGAGAATGTCTTTACCATCCGTAACGTGCCGGACAGTGATGCTATTAAGGCCCACATCGAGACTCGAAAGCCTTCAACGGCGGTTGTTGTCGGTGGTGGTTTCATTGGCTTGGAAATGGCAGAGGTCTTAATGGCCTGTGGTACCAAAGTAACGTTGGTGGAAGCCGATACTCAGGTAATGCGGGCTCTAGATCCTGAAATGGCGGCGATAGTCCATTGCTATTTACGTGACAAGGGGGTAGACTTGCGGCTCGGCGACAAGTTAGTGGCTATAAAAGGTTCTTTTGGAGTGGAAGAGGTAGAGCTTGCCAGCGGAAAGACCTTGCCAGCAGAACTTGTCATTTTGGGGATAGGGGTTCGGCCTGAGGTCTGGCTGGCAAAGGAAGCGGGGCTAGAAATCGGCCCTACTGGCGGTATCCTAGTAGACGAGTACCTGCGCACCTCGGATCCTTTTATTTACGCGATAGGAGATGCGATTCAGGTCAAGGATTACGTTACTGGTCAAGATGTCTTGATTCCTCTCGCCGGACCTGCCAACAGACAAGGGAGGCTGGTTGCTGACACCATAGCCGGGCAGCCCACGCCATATAAAGGTAGCCAGGGAACTGCTATCGTCAAAATAATGGACATGGTGGTGGCGGTGACCGGGAGCAACGAGAAAACCCTGAACCGATTGGGACGTGAATACCTGGCCTGTCATACTCATCCCGCTCCCCACGCCACTTATTACCCGGGCGGTACCCCGATGGCCATGAAACTTATATTCTCACCGGGTGACGGGAAGGTGCTGGGAGCGCAGATCGTGGGCTATGAAGGGGTTGATAAACGTATCGATGTCCTGGCAACTGCGATAAGAGCAGGAATGACGGTTTTCGACCTGCAGGATTTGCAGTTGGCGTATGCTCCCCCATTTTCTTCCGCTAAGGATCCGGTGAATATGATCGGGTATGTTGCTGGTAATATGGTACAGGGTGATGTAGAGATAGCTCACTGGCATGAAGTTGACAAAAGACTGGCCCAGGGGGCGCTGCTTTTGGATGTTCGAACCAAAAGGGAAGTAGAAGACGGGGCAGTGCCAGGGGCCCTTAACATCCCCGTTGACAACCTGCGCGAAAGGCTCAGTGAATTACCGAAAGACAAAGAGATTTTGGTTTATTGCCAAGTTGGCTTGAGGAGCTATATCGCTTATCGCATTTTGCGACAACATGGATTCACAGCTAAAAGCATCAGCGGGGGCTACCGCACATACCATATGGTCGACAAGGACAAGGCCTGTTTCGAGGGTGGTAACGCGTAGTAGTATCTTTTCTTGCCAATCCCCACCATGGTCGTTCAGCGCGCCGGTGTAGTAAAATGGAACGTGTGGTGTGTGATTTCACAGGCGGGAAACAAATGGCAAGGCTTTTAGGCGTAGAAGATTAGAGAAGTTTTGAACGGCAACCATTAGAAAAACATGGCGAGTGCTGACGATAGGGGAGGGCAAAAAGCATCATGGAACTGTATCCACAGTGTCGCTTCTGTGAGGTTGAAAGCTTTTGCCGTAAGACCCAGGATGAGTGTGATGTTTATCACCATTATTATGGATGGGAAACCCAAACATCCACTTCTGATGCTAGATCTTGGAAGACTTACGAAAACACTGGGTGGATTAACCGCTTCACAGGAGAGGTAATCAGGGTCATCCCCGGCGACTTCATGGCTCAAGTTACTGTAAGATTCGGAGAGAACCAACATATTACTGGGGTAATACCAGTACAGGAGATGGACAGGATGAAAATCAGAGAAGGCGATGTCGCAACTGTCGTGGTGAAAGCTATCGACATAGTTGTAACGAAGTAGCTCTGATTTAGAAACCGTTCCTGCTTTTCCCGCCGACAGGAACGTTTTTTTTGATCTGTTGGTTATTCAGTCTTCGGCTTGCTTAGCCTCGAGGGATTCCCGGCAATATTTTAGGAAAGGGGGAACTTATGAAATGGATGAGCACGAGATCTTCACCGGTCTTGAAGACGTTAAGCTAACACTTTTTGATAGCAAGGAATGGCGAGAGATCTGTAACCGGGAAAACTCTATCGGGCCCGAAGCTCTCCTGGAGGAAATACTCGACAAGAGAGTGTGGAGTAACGTAGAAATACTCTGGGTGGTAAAGAGGATGTTGTTTTATTACGGGTCCAAAGACAGCGTTCTAAAGAAGGCTCCGCCCGAAAGGCTACTCCTCAACATGGCCGCGGTGCTCCGGGTGTTGTACATGTTTGTAGACTACACCAACCCCGAGCTAGATGACAACATCCGTTCTTATATTTCGAGCAAGCTGACCGATGCTACATGGGGCATTAACCAACGGACTCGGCAGTATTTGCGCAAGCGCCATTGATGTGTCTCGCTTTGGAAGCCGCCTTTTCCTCGCGAAGGCGGCTTTTTTGTTTCCTCAATAGCCAAACAACATCGCCGCGGTCCGGCACAAAATCTTCCGTTACCACAGTTCTTTTCCCACTGGACAACCGGTATCTGCTTCACTGTGAATGATCCCGGCATGTTCACTGAAGCTAGAGAGTTGAAAGAAACCCGTGTTGCTTGGCCAGCGAGAAGACGACAGGCGATACGCAAGCTGGCAAAGCTTGTTTACCGGGAACGTTGTGCGTGTCTTTTTTATCAAGGCCCATCAGCTTCTTGTTTTTTCAGCAGAAGCTTCGAGTGCTCCGCTGTCGATTCTTTTCCTGCCCCGCGACGAATAATATTTTGTCAGAGCGAGGAAGAGGGGTGGGGAAATATGTCCGAGGTTGCATGGCATGAACAACCGTGGCCTGAAGTAGTCCGTCGATTGAGAACCGACTTCAAGAAGGGGCTGTCGTCCAGAGAAGCCGAGAAGAGGTTGAGGGACGGACTTAACAAAATAGATCAGGAAAAACGGGGCAGTCCTTTGAAAAAGTTCATCGGGCAGTTCACCGACACGATGGTCCTGGTCTTGCTCGCGGCCACAGTGGTGTCAGGGCTGCTGGGAGAAATGGTGGACGCGGTCACCATTCTTGCTATAGTAATAGTCAACGCCGTTTTGGGTTTTATTCAGGAGTACCGGGCTGAGAGATCGTTAGAAGTGATAAAAAAGATGTCTTCTCCCGTTGCTACAGTGATTCGGGACGGACGCAAGCAAAAGATTATGGCTGAAAAACTGGTTCCCGGAGATGTAGTGGTCTTAGAAACCGGAGATCGAGTTCCGGCTGACCTTAGATTGATTGAAACCTACAGTCTCGAGATCGAAGAATCAGCCTTGACCGGGGAATCGGTTCCGGTGAACAAAACGGCGGATGTTATTCTACCTGTAAACATACCCTTGGCAGAGATGGCCAACCGGGCTTTTATGGGGACGGTAGTAACCAGGGGGAGAGGGAATGGGGTGGTTGTGGCCACCGGAATGAAGACGGTTATGGGAGAGATAGCCTTCATGATGAAGGTGTCGCGTCCAGAGCCAACTCCCTTGCAAGCGAAGCTGGACCAATTAGGTAATACCCTCATAGTGCTCTGTATTGGCGTTTGTATATTCGTATCGATACTGGGAATAGTCCGAGGGGAGCCACCGTTGTCGATGTTCATGGCCGGGGTCAGCCTGGCGGTAGCGGCCATACCAGAAGGGCTGCCAGCAGTGGTTACCGTGGTTTTGGCTTTGGGGGTTCAGCGTATGGCCAGGCGCAACGCCGTGGTAAGAAAACTGTCGGCAGTAGAAACTTTGGGCTGTACCACCATAATCTGTTCTGACAAAACCGGTACCTTAACCCAAAACCAGATGACCGTAAAAAGGATTGCTACCTGGGAGCAAGAAGCTACAATTACGGGCGAAGGGTATAGTTTAGAAGGACGGTTCATGGCTGGCCAAAGGGTATTAGATGCTTTAGCGAACAATGCCGTGTCTTTGTTGATAAAGTGTGCCTACCACTGCAATCATGCCGAAATAGACCTGGAGAACCGTGAACAGGTGCTTTATGGAGATCCTACCGAAGGGGCGTTACTAGTTATGGCCTTAAAGGCGGGCTACAAGGGATCGAGGGATGTAGTAAGAGAAGTTCCCTTCGATTCCGAGCGTAAGCTTATGACCGTGGTAGTGGCAGGAGACAACGGTTTTAGGGTTTACGTTAAAGGAGCCTTAGACGTTCTCTTGGATCGGTGTTCCAGAATCGCTCGCCAAGCTGGTACCGCAGTGTTGACAGATGAAGTCAGAAAACGGTTTCTTGGCTTGCAGCAAGAGTGGGCCCAGGAAGCTTATAGGGTTCTAGCTTTTGCTTACAAGGACCTAAGTGAAGCTGAACTGGAAGTTTCCGATGATGCCGCCCTGGAAAATGACCTGATTCTACTAGGAGTTGCAGGTATGGTGGATCCTCCGAGGCCGCAAGCACGCACGTCGGTATCCAGGTGTTTGCGAGCTGGTATTATTCCGGTAATGATAACTGGGGATTATCCGGCCACCGCTTTAGCTGTCGCCAAAAGCGTAGGTATTACTACGAAAGAACGGGTAATAGCCGGATCCGAAATTGACCAGTTAACCGACAAGGAGCTAGTCAATTGTGCCGAAACCGTTAGGGTATTCGCGCGGGTTTCGCCGCAGCACAAGTTTCGTATAGTTAAGGCGTTGAAGAAAGCGGGACACGTGGTAGCTATGACCGGTGACGGGGTGAATGACGCGCCGGCTGTTAAGGAAGCCGATATAGGCATTGCCATGGGAATTAACGGTACCGAGATTACCAAAGAAGCTTCGTGTATGGTATTGGCTGACGATGATTTTTCAACGATTGAAGCTGCTGTTTATGAGGGGCGGGCTATTTATGACAACATCCGCAAGTTTGTGCGTTATCTGTTGGGATGCAACGTCGGGGAAGTCCTAACCATGTTTTTGGCCGCTGTGTTGGGGATGCCGTTGCCCTTGCTTCCCATCCAGATTCTTTGGGTAAACTTGGTTACGGACGGGCTACCGGCAATGGCTCTGGGGGTTGAGCCACCTGAACCAGGGGTTATGAAGAGGAAGCCTCGTCCTAAGAATGAGAGTTTATTTGCCCGCGGTTTAGGTTTGGGAATTCTGGGGCGCGGGTTGTTTATCAGTTTGACGACTCTGGTCATTTTTACCGTCGGTATAGTCTGCGGGAAATTGGCGGGACAGGTCGACCTGGCCTTGGCCCGAACCATGGCCTTTACTTACCTGGTTGCGGCTCAGTTGTTTTACGTGCTCGAGTGTCGTTCGGAACAGTTCACTCCCTTTGAAATCGGATTTTTCGGTAACAAATTTCTCATAGCAGCGATTCTCTCCTCTGCCATGCTTCAGGGATTGGCGGTTTATTCTCACCGGTTGCAGCCGGTATTTGACACAGTACCGCTTTGTCCTTGGCAATGGCTGATGATACTGGGACTGGCGGGAAGCAAAATGTGCTACCAAGCTGTAAAAACGGTCTTTTCAAGAAAGCTTTTACTTTATGAGAATTATGCTAAAATTAGAGCTTAAGAACAGCACAAGCTGAGCGGAGGATGGAGCCTGTGAGATTTACGAAGATGCACGGATTGGGTAATGACTTTATCGTAATCGAAGCCGAAAAAAGCGAGCTCTCGCCTGAGGATTATTCCAGAACAGCGATCAAGCTGTGCGATCGCCACTTCGGGATCGGGGGCGACGGTTTGGTCATAGTGGGGAAAGACCGGGAGTTAGACGTTTTTATGAGGATATTTAACCCCGATGGTTCAGAACCGGAGATGTGCGGGAATGCCATTCGCTGTGTATCCAAGTTCGTTTGGGAAAGAGGACTCGTTTCCACGACTAGGATATCGGTGAATACTCTGGCCGGCCCGCGTTATCCTGAGGTCATACTAAAGAACGGAGAGGTGGAAAAGGTCAGGGTGGATATGGGGGAACCGATTCTGGAAAGAAGCTTGATTCCGATGCTAGGAAGCCCGGGTAAGGTAGTTGGCGAGGAGTTGGACACCACGGCCGGGCGGTTTCGGATTACGGCGGTGTCTATGGGCAATCCCCACTGTGTGGTGTTTGTGGATGAGTTCTCCTCTGTCCCTGTCAGTGAATGGGGGCCAGTGCTCGAAAACCACCCGGTTTTCCCAAGCAGGACAAATGTGGAGTTCGCTAAGATCGAGGACGAAAACACGGTGAGCATGCGGGTATGGGAGCGCGGTGCAGGCGAGACGTTGGCCTGCGGTACCGGGGCTTGCGCAACTTTGGTAGCTTCTTACCTGAACGACCTTACCGGGCGCCGGGCTACCGTGCGGCTGAAAGGCGGAGAGCTGATAATCGAATGGGACCCGGACAACAACCATGTTTACATGACCGGGGAAGCCAAGGAGGTTTTTACCGGTGAGGTCGATTTAAGAAAGCTTTAGGAGGGGTATAGGAAGTGAAAGAGAACCAGGCAATGCAAAAACTGCCACCGTATCTCTTTGCCAGGATCGAAAAGAAGATCGAAGAGGCTCGTGAGCAGGGAGTAGACGTCATCAGCTTAGGCATAGGAGACCCGGACCGACCTACTCCGCCTCACATAATAGAACGGATGGAACAAGCTATTAAGGATCCGGCCAATCACCAGTACCCGAGTTCTGTAGGAATGCTTAGGTTCCGAGAGGCCGTGGCATCCTGGTTTCTTGATCGTTTCGGGGTTGAACTGGACCCGAAATCGGAAATAGTATCCTTGTTAGGTTCAAAAGAAGGCATAGCCCACATATCTTTTTGTTTTGTCGATCCGGGAGATGTGAGCCTGGTACCCGACCCTGGTTATCCGGTCTATAATATAGGTGCAATATTGGCTGGAGCAGAACCTTATCAGATGCCGCTTACAGCCGAGAATCGGTTTTTGCCTGCCCTTGAAGATATACCGCAAGAAAAAGCCAAAAGAGCGAAGTTGATGTTCTTAAATTATCCGAACAACCCGACCGGTGCCGTGGCCGATGCTGAGTTCTTCAAAAAAGTGGTTGAATTTGCTCGGTATTACGATATCCTGGTATGTCACGACCACGCCTATTCCGAGATCGCTTTTGACGGGTTCAAGCCCATCAGTTTTCTGGAAGTGGAAGGGGCGAGGAGCGTCGGCATCGAGTTCCACTCGTTGTCGAAGACTTTTAATATGACCGGATGGAGAATAGGCTGGGCGTGTGGAAACAGGGACGCGGTTGAGGTTTTAACCAGGTTCAAGTCTAACGTGGATTCCGGGGTGTTCCAGGCTGTTCAGGAAGCAGGGATAGCCGCGTTGGAAGGGCCACAAGACTGTGTCGAGGCTATGCGGAACCTGTATCAAAGAAGACGCGATGTGGTGATCGAGGGGTTAAACGACATGGGGTGGAGGCTGGAGCCTCCTAAAGGGAGTATTTACGTGTGGGCTCCGGTGCCCAAAGGGTATACTTCTGCTAGCTTCGCTGAACTGGTATTAGAAAAGGCGGGGGTTATCATCACTCCTGGGACCGGATACGGGGATTACGGAGAGGGTTACTTCAGGATCGCTCTTACCGTAGAGGAGGACCGGCTCAGAGAAGCTCTACAGAGGATGCATGATGCATTGGGGAAGGTCGAGTTTTAATCAGGACGTGATTACAAGTACTATACCTAGGAGCTGACTATAGTGACGATTAGAAGTATGACGGGATTTGGTCGGGCTGATGTATCCGACGACTTTTACCGGGTGACCTGCGAAGTTAAAGGCGTTAACCATCGTTTTTTTGACCTACATATCAGACTCTCCCGGAGATATGCGGGTTTAGAAGACCGGATTCGGGAGCAGGTCAAGAGGCACGTAATCAGAGGTCGAATCGAGATGAGCCTTAACGTCGAGCGGGTTCAAGAGGCCGAACGGAGCCTGAAAGTTGACAAAGGTTTGGCGATGGCTTATCATAAATCCTTGATAGAATTGGCAGAATATCTAGGGATTTCATCCGATTTCTCGGTAATCGACGTCTTCAAACTTCCAGAAGTCTTCAACTTGGAAGACGAAACCGAGGACATGGACGCTGTGTGGCGGACTATAACCAGGGCTGTCGATGAGGCCCTTTTGCTCTTGTTGGGAATGAGGGAGAGGGAGGGCGAGAATCTTAGGCAGGATATCCTTTCACGTAACCAAAAGATAAAGACAATGGTAGACAAAATAGAAGAGCAAGCAGCCGTTATTCCTAAGGAGTACGCTGATAGGTTGAGAATAAGGGTACAAGAACTTTTGCCTGACATGAGGCTTGACGAGAACAGGATATACCAGGAAATCGCACTCTTTGCCGACAGGGTTAACATCACAGAAGAGATTGTAAGGTTAAGGAGCCATATAGAACAACTGACGGGTCTATTGGCTGCGGGAGGCGCCGTAGGCAGAACAGGTGATTTTTTGTTGCAGGAGATGTTTCGGGAGATAAACACTATCGGTTCCAAGGCCAATAACCTGCTGGTCAGCCAGTTGGTGGTTGGGGTTAAAGCCGAATTGGAGAAGATGCGAGAACAATTTCAGAACATAGAATGATTACAGGAGGTGGAACCCCGCATAGCGGGGGCGTTATGGAGATAAGGCTAGTTAACATTGGTTTTGGGAACATAGTAGCAGCCAACCGGATCGTGGCCATAGTGAGCCCCGAATCAGCTCCGATCAAGCGTATAATTCAAGAGGCCCGGGAAAAAGGGGTATTAATCGATGCTACCTACGGTCGTCGTACGCGGGCAGTCATAATCGTAGACAGCGGGCATGTGGTTCTTTCCGCGGTACAACCAGAAACCGTGGCCAACCGTCTCTCGGTCAAGGAAACTACCAGTGCGGAAGAGGAATAGGCGTGCATGATGGGGTATTACCGAAACGAAAAGGTATACTGTTTGTGATTTCTGGGCCTTCGGGTGTAGGCAAAGGCACTCTAAAGGACACTTTACTCAAACAGCAGATCGATATACAGTATTCGGTGTCAGCTACCACCCGACCTCCACGTCCTGGCGAAGTGCACGGAGAGCATTACTTTTTTCTATCGAAAGATACTTTTTGCCAGTTGGTAGAGCAGGGCGAATTCCTGGAATGGGCTCTCGTTTATGATCATTATTACGGGACGCCTCGTAGCTTTGTTTTAGAAAACTTGCAAAAAGGACAAGACGTGCTGCTGGAGATCGACATTCAAGGGGCAAGGCAGATCAGACACCAGTTCCCTGAAGGAGTTTTCATCTTTATAGCCCCTCCTGATGTTCAAGAACTCGCCCGCCGTTTACGTAAGCGGGGAAAGGACTCAATTGAGGCGATTGAAAAGAGGTTGTCCAGTTACGCTGAGGAAATGGCCCAGCTCCAGCATTATGATTATCTCGTGGTTAACGATCGCGTGGAAGCGGCGGCGGAGAAGTTGGTGGCGATTATGGTGGCAGAACGATGCAGGGTAACAAGATTGATAAGGGGGGAAGATAATGAGACCGCCTTCGATAAATAAGTTGATGAAAGTCAGTGACAGTAAGTACGCCATAGTCGTGGCTGTAGCCAAACGAGCGAGGGCATTATCTGAACTCCACAAGAAAGATGAAAACTGGAGACTATCCAGTATGGTTTCCTTAGCGTTAGATGAGGTTAGCGGAGGCAAGGTCAGGATCAAGTATAAGAAACCGTAACGGGTGGGGGCTGCCTTTATGGAATTTAACAAAACGGTGGGCATAGGTGTAAGCGGTGGTATTGCCGCGTACAAGACGGCAGACCTGGTTAGCCGGTTGGCGAAAGCCGGAGCCGATGTACATGTGATAATGACTCGGAATGCCACCAGGTTTGTTACCCCTTTAACTTTCAGGACCTTATCGGGCAACCCGGTGTTGGTTGATTCTTTTGAGGAAAATAACAGGTGGAAAGTCCAGCATATCGGTGTTGCCGAAGAGATGGATGTTTTGGTCATCTGTCCAGCCACGGCCAATATAATTGGCAAAATGGCTCACGGGCTGGCCGATGATTTGTTATCTACCGTGGTTTTAGCAACCCGAGCGCCCATACTTGTGGTGCCGGCCATGAACACCAATATGTACGCCAACCGGATCGTACAGGATAACCTCCAGAGATTGCGGGAATACGGGTTTCATGTTTTGGAACCGGAGGAAGGGGAGTTGGCCTGTGGGGCGAAGGGGAAAGGGAGGCTTCCCGATATCGAAGGAATCTATCATAAAATAATGAGCTTGTTGAACCCACGGTTGGATTTCGCCGGCAAAACCGTGCTCGTAACCTCGGGCCCAACCCGAGAGGCTATTGATCCTGTCAGGTTCATCAGCAATCGCAGCACCGGGAAAATGGGGCACGCTCTAGCCAGAGCTGCTTTAGCACGGGGGGCCAAGGTAATTCTGGTGAGTGGGCCGACTGATTTGCCGGTTCCGCCAGGTGTAGAACATGTTCCGGTTACCAGTGCTGAAGAGATGTATCGTAGGGTGCGAGACTACTATAGGGATTGTGATGTGGTGATAGGGGCGGCGGCAGTAGCCGATTACCGGCCCCGCCAATTCAGCCAGCAAAAGTTGAAGAAAGGCGATAGCGACCTGGTCATCGAACTTACCCGGAACCCGGACATTTTGGCCGAATTAGGCAAAGACAAAGGTAACCGGATACTAGTCGGCTTTGCCGCAGAAACCCAGGATTTGATCGCCAACGCTGTGGACAAGATGCACAAGAAGAATCTTGATCTGCTCGTAGCCAATGATGTTACCTTGGAGGGAGCAGGATTCGGGACAGACACCAACATCGTTACCATAATCTCCAGACAAGGTGATACTACCCCGTTGCCTGGTATGGCAAAATCTGACCTAGCAAATGTTATTTTGGACCGCATATCGGAATTGTTCTGAGGCGGTTTTCAGGCGTCGTCCTGTATTTTATTAAAGGAGCTGAAGTTGCATGAAGCGGTTGTTCACTTCGGAATCGGTTACCGAGGGGCACCCGGACAAGATTGCGGATCAGATTTCAGATGCGGTCTTGGACGCCATCTTGACTGAAGACCCGATGGGAAGGGTAGCTTGTGAGACCCTGGTTACTACCGGTTTGGTCATGGTAGCCGGGGAGATTACTACCAGCTGCTATGTAGATATCCCGAGACTGGTTCGGGAAACCATACGTGAGATAGGGTATACGCGGGCTAAATTCGGTTTTGATTGTGACACTTGTGCGGTAATAACGTCAATCGACGAGCAGTCCCCGGATATAGCTATGGGCGTGGACCGGGCATTAGAGGCTAAGATGGGGGAGATCACCGAGGAAGAACTGGCCACAGGGGCTGGTGACCAGGGGATGATGTTTGGTTACGCTACTAATGAGACAGAAGAACTCATGCCTCTGCCTATAATGCTTGCTCATAAGCTGGCCATGCGTTTGGCTGAAGTTCGCAAGTCCGGTATAATTCCCTATCTACGGCCTGATGGGAAAACACAGGTTACGGTCGAATACGACGGCGATACCCCTGTTCGTGTGGAGACCGTGGTCGTGTCTACTCAGCACCATCCTGATATTTCGCTTGCGACCATAAGAGAAGACATTATAGAAAACGTAATCGAAACCGTGATTCCGCCTCATATGCTGGACCGCAATACCCGTTACCTCATTAATCCTACCGGAAGGTTTGTCATCGGAGGTCCCCAGGGGGACACCGGGTTAACCGGGAGGAAGATTATAGCCGATACGTACGGAGGCATGGCTCGCCATGGAGGAGGAGCTTTTTCTGGCAAGGATCCTACGAAAGTGGACCGGTCGGCGACATACGCTGCTCGTTACGTGGCCAAAAACCTGGTAGCTGCAGGTATTGCGGATCGATGCGAGCTGCAGTTGGCTTACGCCATAGGGGTAGCCAGACCGATTTCCGTTTCCGTCGATACTTTCAGCACTGGTAAGATAGCGGAGTCGAAGATCGTGGATATTATCAACGAAGTTTTCGACCTTCGTCCTGCGGCTATCATCAGGGATCTTAACCTGCGCCGGCCTATTTACAAGAAGACCGCAGCATACGGGCATTTTGGCCGAAACGATGAAGATTTCACCTGGGAAAGGACAGACAAGGCGGATGAGCTGCGGAAGCTAGCAGGTTTGTAAAAATAGCCACGGGTGGTCTTTTGCTGAAAAACATCTTAATCATTATCAACATTAAGTTTTCGTTCGTCTAAAGGCGACAGCGCTGGCTGGTAAGAGGGGCTGTGTCAATCAATAGCTGTTTTGGGTAATTACTTTGGCCGGGTTTTGTACCCGGCTTCTTGGTTGAGGGGGAGCTAAGGATGTATGCCGAGGTCTTGATAAATTTGGGTTTGGCTAGCGTAGATAGAGTTTATGTTTACGAGGTTCCGCTTGAACTGGCTTCTAAGATAAAGGTTGGAATGCGGGTGTTAGTTCCTTTAGGAAAGAGTCACCGCGAAGGGTACGTCCTGCGTTTCACAGACAAGCCAGGAGTGGCAAGATTTAAGTGCATTATCAAACTGCTGGATGATGAACCGATTTTGACGGAAGACATCTTGAAACTGGCAGAATGGATGGCCGAATACTACGTGTGCTCAGTCGGTGCCGTACTAAATAGCGTCATCCCGCGTTCGCTAAGAAAGAAGCGGAAAACCTGTCTTGTTCCTTTAGTAGACCAGGCCCAAGGCGTGGCAGTGGTTCAAGCCTTTGGTAATGATAAAGTACTTGATCTAATGGTTCGTCTTTGGGAGGAGGGAGAGGTAGATGTCAAAGAAGCTTACCGTATGCTAGAAGGCGAGGTGTTGCTAAAGACCCTTGAAGATAAGGGACTGGTTGCGCGCACTGGCAGATATGGACTGTATCGAACTGTTTCGACCCAACAAGTTTATGAATTGGGACCTAAGTTTGCTTCAACGGAACTGCCGCATCTAGAACGAAGAGCCCCGCGTCAGTTTGAAATTGTTAGGTGGTTGTACGAACGCGGGCAAATTGGTGCCCAGGAGCTAGAGGAGAGGTTTCCTCGGTCAAGCGTAGCCAGTCTTCTGGGTAAAGGCATTATCACCAAAAAACGGGTGACTGAAAGCCCGAGTGAACAGCCGCTTCTGCCAACTTCGCACCAACAGAACGCCATACAGGTTATTTCATCTTTGGTTAACTCGGGACAATTCGCCCGTTGCCTGCTGTTCGGGGTTACGGGAAGCGGCAAGACCGAGGTCTACCTTCAGGTGGTAGAGCGGGTTCTGGCTTTGCGCAAGCAAGTGATGGTTTTGGTTCCAGAGATTGCCCTGGCCCAACAGATGATACGCGTTTTCTCGTCCAGGGTAGGATCTCGTATGGCAGTTTTGCACAGCGGGCTTTCTGATGCCGAAAGATACGAGGAATACCGGCGCATTCTAACCGGCGAAGTAGACCTGGTGTTGGGAGCTCGTTCCGCTGTATTTGCTCCTCTTAACAACCTGGGATTGATTATTATCGATGAAGAGCAGGAGTACACGTTCAAACAGGAAAATTTTCCCCGGTATCATGCGCGGGAGGTAGCCCAGAGGCGGGCTCAGCTGCAAAATGCGGTTCTGTTGCTAGGCAGCGCTACCCCCTCGGTCGAGACTTTCTACAGGGCTCAGATTGGGGATTACAAGTTATTGGAACTTCCAGAACGTATTGGCAGTAATATGTTGCCCAGGATGCAGGTTGTCGATATGAGAGCTGAGTTTAAGAATGGTAATCGCAGCATATTCTCGGACTTATTACGACAAAAAATAGGAGAACGGTTGGATAAGGGCGAGCAGGTGATACTTTTCTTGAATAGGCGGGGTTTTTTTACCTTCGTCATGTGTCGTGAATGCGGGTTGGTTTTGACCTGTCCACATTGTTCGGTGCCCTTGGCTTATCACCGGGTTACGGGAAAACTACACTGTCATTACTGTTTATCCCAAATACACCATCAGGAGACATGTCCGCGATGTGGGAGCGTGTATATGCGGAAGCTTGGAGTGGGCACGCAAAAGGTTGAAGAGGAGGTCATGAAGACTTTCCCCCGAGCCAGGGTTGCCAGGCTGGACACCGATACGACTCATACGAAGAACTCTTCTCGCCAAATCATCGAAGCTATGACAAGGGGAGAAATCGACGTCCTGGTGGGAACCCAAATGGTGGCCAAGGGGTTTGATTTTCATGGTGTTACCTTGGTAGGGGTTGTTCTCGCCGACACTATGCTGAACCTGCCGGATTTCAGGGCTTGCGAGCGCAGCTTTCAACTGTTGCTCCAGGCGGCAGGACGGGCGGGCAGAGGGTCTAATCCGGGCGAGGTAATAATCCAGACCTACCAGCCTGATAGCCACGCGATCAAATACGTTATTCAGCACGATTACCCTTCATTTTATCGTCAAGAGATCAGGTTTAGGAAATCGATGAGATATCCGCCGTTTAGCCGGCTGATAAGGATTATAGTTAGTTCAGCCACGGAAAGAAGGGCTGAAGCGACGGCTTCAGAACTGGGCCGATTAATAAGAGAACTGTTGTCTGGCCACGATGAAAGTGTGGATATTCTTGGACCGGGCCCTTGCTACCTGGCTAAATTGCGGGATAGGTACCGGTTTCAGATATTGCTGAAAGGGTCAAACCAGGACTTATTGACCAGCGTAGGAAGGTATATAATAGAGAAAAGCAGATCCAGCAATATTAGAATAGATGTCGACGTTGATCCGCTGTTCATGATGTGACCGCAGAAATTTAGTTTGGGAAAGGGGAACGAAATTGGCCGCTTATCAGATAGTTGTGGTGCCGGATCCTGTATTGAGGGAAAAAGCCCTGCCGGTAACCAGTTTTAATCAAGGCCTAATCAGACTTTTAGAGAACATGAAAGATAGCTTATACGAAGCTGAAGGGGTGGGATTGGCTGCCCCCCAGATCGGGGTTTTGCGCAGGGTTGTCGTTTTCGATGCAGGTGATGGGTTAGTCGAACTTATTAACCCCCGCATTTTGGAAGAGGAAGGGGAAGAAGCGGGCATCGAGGGGTGCCTGAGTATCCCCAACACCAGGGGCTTAGTTAAGAGAGCCAAACGGGTAGTGGTTGAAGCGTTAAACCGTTATGGAGAAAACATCAGGATTGAGGGGGAAGGGTTGGTAGCTCGGGTTATACAACACGAGATCGACCATCTTGATGGGATTTTATTCACCGACCGGGCAGAATGGGTAGAAGGAAACGGGAGGAAGTAAGAGTTGCGTATAGTTTTTATGGGAACTGCTGAGTTTGCCGTTCCCTCCCTGTATAGATTGATAATGGCCGGACATGATGTGGCCTTAGTGGTGACTCAGCCGGATCGTCCCCGGGGACGGGGGAAAAGAGTAGCCTCGTCACCTGTGAAGCTGCTGGCCGAGGAGTTTGGAGTCAGACTTTTTCAGCCTGAACGCATTAAGGACGAAGAATCCATAAAAACCATCAAGTCGTATGACCCGGACCTCATCGTGGTAGTAGCTTACGGGCAGATTTTGCCATCAAAGCTTTTGTACCATCCCCCGTTTGGTTGTGTCAACCTCCACGGGTCGCTGCTTCCGCGCTATCGAGGGGCGGCTCCCATCCAGCGGGCTATAATGGCAGGCGAAAGGGTGGTAGGGGTTACTACAATGTACATGAACGAGTCAATGGATGGTGGCGATATCATCCTTCAGAGATCCGTCGAGATTTCAGACGATGCCACCTTTGGAGAAGTATACCAGGAACTATCCGAGATCGGCGGAGACCTGCTATTAGAAACCGTGGACCAAATAGGATGGGGGACGGCACCGAGAATACCTCAAGACGATTCGCGGGCCACTTACGCGCCGGTCATCCGGGCAGAAGACGAAGTAATCGATTGGAGACGAGAAGCCCGAGAGATATCTAATCAGATCCGGGCTCTAAATCCTCAACCAGGCGCCTCAACCACATTGGATGGAGTCAGGTTAAAGTTCTTCCGAAGCCGGGTTCTGGAGGACGAAGCTGATGCCTTACCGGGACAGGTAGTTCAGGTTATCGACGAAGAAGGATTCATAGTTCAGACTGGAAAAGGGCAACTGGTGATTTTGGAAGTTCAGAGGGAAGGAAAGAAGCGGTTGCCGGCAAGTGAGTTTATTAAAGGTTATCGGGTTACGCCTGGTTTAATACTAGGTTGTACACGTCAGGGATGAGGGGAAATCCGATTCTCGGAGGGACCACGGACGTGAGGATAAAACGGAGGGTGTATGTCGGCCTTCTGGTCGCTAGTCTTTTCTTGCTAGCAGGGTTGGCAACCGGCGGATGGTACCTGGTTACGCACAGGAGTATAGTTGTAAGCAGGATAATATTGACTGCTGCTTTAATCGCCGGTGGAATCGGATTTATAATAATCGGATGCGGAATTCTTGCTATAGTGTTGACTATCATCAGGTGCCGGTCAATTCCGTCCTTTGATGGAATGATGAGGGCGGCCAATCAGTTGCTCTTCCCTTTGGCTGTTTTTCTGGGAACCCTGGTAGGGATCGGGAGAGAGAAGGTCTGGCAGTCTTTCATAGCCGTCAACAATACTTTGGTTAAGGCTAAGAGTAGTCTGGCATCTCCGTCGCGTTTGATGATCCTGGTTCCGCACTGTCTTCAGGATTCGGAATGTCCTCACAAGATTACGGCCGATGTGAATAACTGTAAGAAATGCGGCAAATGCTGCATAAAAGATCTAATAGAGCTAGCAGAAAAGTACCATGCTGTATTGAAAGTAGCTACTGGCGGAACCCTGGCCCGCAAGTATATATCTGATTTCCGGCCCCAGGCAGTAGTGGCGGTGGCTTGCGAACGCGATTTGTCTTCAGGCATCCAAGATGCTGGGGTTTTGCCGGTTTTGGGCGTTCTTAATTCCAGGCCCAACGGCCCTTGTTTTAATACCAAAGTGGCGATAGAAGAGGTCGAAAATGCTATAAAGACGATCATTAAGATTTGAGAAGGAGGCTGATGAGATGTTTTTCCCGATGGATCCGACTTTTATTTTGCTCATACCAGCCATAATTCTTTCTTTGTACGCCCAGATTAAAATTCAGAGTACTTTTGCCAAGTATTCAAATGTACCCTCATCCAGTCGGCTAACGGGCGCAGAGCTGGCAACGCGGCTGCTGTATGGAGGAGGATTGCGAGGGGTCAGGGTTGACTACGTTCCCGGCACTCTTACCGACCATTATGATCCCAGCCAACAGGTTCTGCGTTTATCTGAACCGGTGTATGCTAGCAGTTCAGTGGCGGCTTTAGGGGTAGCCGCTCATGAAGTGGGTCATGCCCTGCAGCACGGTGAAAGGTATTTGCCTCTGATACTGCGCAATTCCATAGTACCAGTAGCCAACCTGGCTTCTACTGCGGCTTTTCCCTTACTCTTTTTAGGGTTGATCCTGAGGTGGGCAAACCTTATTTGGTTGGGAGCCCTGCTTTTCACCGGGGTTGTTCTTTTTCAAATCATAACTTTGCCTGTAGAGTTGAATGCATCGCGCCGGGCAGTAAATCTGTTGGCTAGAGGTGGTTACCTAGATAGTCGGGAGCTACCTATGGTGAAGAAGGTACTGGGAGCGGCAGCTCTTACTTACGTGGCGGCAGCCCTGATGAGCTTGCTTAACCTGGCCCGGTTTCTGATACTAGCTGGACTGAACCGGGAGGATTGAGGGTTTGGGGGCAAAGACTAGGTATCATCGGGACCCGCGAGAGGTGGCTCTTAATCTTCTGTACCGAGTCGAGCACAAGGGTGCTTACGCCAACCTGGCCGTGGACCGTGAGCTAGACAGGTATGAAGATAATGGGAGTCAGCACGCTTTAGTGACTGAACTGGTAAACGGGACTGTGAGGATGAGAAAGCACCTGGATTGGGTGCTTAATCTCTTTTTGTCCAAGCCGATACAGAATCAGAATCCGTGGCTGCGAGAGATTTTAAGGATGTCGGTTTATCAACTGTTGTTCATGGATAATGTTCCGGAATACGCTGTTGTGAACGAAGCGGTGGGATTGGCCGGACGCAAGTTAGATAGAGGTTTGTCAGCCGTGGTCAACGGGGTTCTCCGCAACGTCATACGAAATCGAGGCGAGATTCCGTACCCGGATATGTACCAGAATCCCGTAGAGTACCTATCTGTCTATTATTCTCACCCCGAATGGATGGTGGCTCGGTGGGTAGAGAGGTACGGTTTGGAAGGTGCCTGCCAGTTGTTGGAACACAACAACGTCAGGCCTCGGGTCGCACTTAGAACCAACTTACTGAAGGTAGACAGAGAGGAGCTCTTCCGCAGCTTGACAGACGAGGGTTGCCGGTGCGCATTGAGCCGTCTTACGCCTTGGGGGGTATGGGTTGAGGAGACCGGTAAACCTTTGCGGAAACTCCATTCATATAGAGAAGGCTGGTTTTATGTACAGGACGACGCGTCTATGCTCGTTTCTGCGGCTTGTGCTCCCGAGGCAGGGCAGGTGGTTTACGACCTAGCAGCTGGGGTAGGGGGAAAGACCAGTCATCTGGCCGAGCTTATGGGAAACCAAGGAATAATCCGGGCAGTGGAAATACTTCCTAAAAAAGTTGAAATATTAAAAGAAAATATCCGGCGACTAGGGGTCACTATCGTCGATATCTGGACGGGAGACGCTTTGGGGCCACTAGCACCAGGATGGGGTGAGGGTGACGTGGTACTGCTCGACGCCCCGTGTTCGGGTTTGGGGGTTTTGAGAAGAAGGTCTGATGCGCGCTGGAGAAAAAGCGAAAAAGATATTACTGTCTTAAGTGAGCTCCAAAAGAGGCTGTTGAAGAGAGGGGCGCAACTAGTAAGACCCGGAGGTGTATTGGTTTACAGTACCTGCACGCTCGAACCGGAAGAGAACGAAGAGGTTATAGACTGGTTCTTGGAAGTAGAGACAGGTTTCGTATTGGATGACCTGTCACAGCCGTTACGGTTTTTTCCTTTTAGCCCGGAAGATGCGAAAGCAGCGTCTCGAGGGATGCTGGTTCTATCCCCTCCCCGTTACGGGACAGATGGGATGTTCATAGCCAGGTTGAGGAGGACCAGATGAAGAAGGAACTAATAGGTATGACCAAAACCGATCTGGAGAGTATGGTGATAAGCCTGGGAGGAGAAGCTTTCCGAGGTCGCCAATTGTACCGTTGGTTGTATAAGAACCTGGTTTTCGAATTTGAAAACATGACCGACCTGCCGCGGGACCTCCGAGACCGGGTTAAGCAGGTAGCATCTATTACTCTACCGGTGGTTGAAAGGGAGAGGATATCGAGAGACGGTACCGTTAAGGTTCTATTGGGGCTGCAAGATGGGCAACATGTCGAAATGGTTATGATTCCACAAACTAGGGCCGGACGTCACCGCTATACTCTTTGTATCTCCTCACAGGTGGGATGTCCTATCGGCTGTCCGTTTTGTGCGACGGGACGGAGCGGATTTGTCCGGAACCTGGCGGTTAACGAGATCACCGGGCAAGTTCTCCTGGGATTACTCAGGCTGAGAAACTCGAACACCTTCGAAACACAAGGCTCGGCCACAAGATTAACCAACGTGGTATTCATGGGAATGGGAGAACCTTTCTTGAACTACAGCGCGGTTATGAAGTGCATTCGGCTGATGAACGACTCAGATGGTTTGAACATTGGCCAGAGACACATTACTGTTTCGACGGCGGGAGAGGTTCGAGGTATTCGCAGGCTGGCCCAAGAAGGTTTGCAGGTTACTTTGGCCGTCTCTTTGCATTCTGCCCGGGATGAGGTAAGAGACTGGTTGGTGCCCTTGAATCGGAAATATCCCTTGTCAGAGTTAGAGGAGGCTCTCCGATTTTACTGCGGCGTTACCAAAAGAAGAGTTACCCTGGAATATGTTCTGTTGGAGGGAGTTAATACTTCTAGACAAGACGTTGCTAGTCTTATCGACTTTGCCAGGCCTTTGCTCTGCAATGTCAACTTGATTCCATATAACCAGATAGAAAAAGCAGAATTCAGGCGCCCTTCTCCTTCGACTGTTCTTCGATTCCAGCAATGGTTAAAGGAAGCGGGGGTAAACTCGGTCGTGCGCGAGGAGAGAGGCGGCGACATCGAGGGGGCGTGCGGGCAGTTGCGCGCCCGGGTTTGCTTTAAACCGGGCAGGAGAATTATCGGTAAGGGTAGAAAAATTAATGGATAGGAATAATCATGGTAACGGGGCTCGAGGTGTAGTTATGCAAGTGGCGGCGATAAGTGATACTGGTTTAGTACGGGGCAAGAACGAGGACCGGTTTTTGGCAAGGCCGAAGCAAGGGCTTTTTGCGGTGTGCGATGGCATGGGAGGGCACAAGGGAGGAGAGGTAGCAGCTAGCTTGGCTGTGGACGTGATTGATATGGGGTACAGTGAAAGCGAAGACCCGGTTTCGTCTTTTGCAGCTTGTGTTGATACGGCCAATCAGCTTATATTTAGCATTGGTAACCGTGTGCCCGAGTACCAGGGTATGGGTACAACCCTAACAGCCGTACTCGTTCGTGATAATCGTTTGTGGGTAGCCCACATCGGGGACAGCAGCCTTTACTGTTTATCGGGGGGAAGGCTCCAAAAGATAACCCACGACCATACCTTAGCCCAGAAGATGGTGGATCAAGGTTTGATGGCTCCGGCGGAAGGCAAGAAGCATCCGTTCAGCCATATCCTAACCCGGGCTTTGGGAATGGAGGTTTCGGTTGAGGCAGACTATATTTGCAGGACCCTGAAGAAAGGGGATTATATATTACTGGCTACCGATGGTTTGACTGATCTAGTTGAGGATAGGGAAATAGAGGAACTGATTAACCGGTTTGGAATAGAGTCGCATATTCACATGGTAAAAACAGCTCTGCAAAGGGGCGGCCACGACAACATTACCGTGGTATTAGTTAAGGTATAAGCGAATTGGGGGTACTCGGTTTTGACTAAAAGATTACTGCATAACCGATACGAGTTATTAGAGGAAATAGGCGATGGAGGGACGGCCATAGTCTACAAAGCCCGTTGCACATTGCTGGACCGTATCGTAGCGGTGAAGATTCTGAAAGAAGAACTGGCACGTGACCAGGCCTTTGTCCGCAAGTTCAGGAGTGAGGCCCAGGCGGCGGCCCAACTCAGCCATCCTAACATCGTGAACGTATATGATGTGGGGGAAGAAAACGGGTTGCATTTTATCGTAATGGAGTACGTGGAAGGCGTTTCTTTGAAAAAATACTTAGAGGAGCATGGGCCTCTAACGCCACAAGAAGCAGTGAGGATTGCCGTTCTTATTTGCGGTGCTCTGGAACAAGCACACCAGAAAGGGATTGTTCACCGGGATATCAAACCCCACAATATACTCATGACAAGTGACGGTTCTATTAAGGTTGCAGATTTCGGGATAGCCCGGGCTTCAAACAGCAGCACTATAACGTATAGCGGAAACATTATGGGGTCTGTTCATTATATCTCACCCGAGCAGGCCCGAGGGACCGCGGTAGGTGCTACTACTGATATCTATTCTCTAGGATGCCTGATGTACGAAATGCTGACCGGAAAGGTCCCTTTTGACGCGGAGAGTCCGATTACGGTCGCTCTGAAACACATTCATGAAGAACCGGTTCCTCTGAGAGCGATAAACAGTGCCATTCCGCCCAAGCTTGAGCGGATTGTGCTCAAAGCCATGGCAAAGGACCCTCATCTGCGTTTTCGAACGGCTACAGAGATGAAGCAGGCCTTGATGAGCCTGTCATATTCGGGTCAACTAATAGAACAGGAAGCTGGAGCCAACCTAGTAGCTGATCCAGCTTTTGGCACCGAAGGGGATGGTGAAATAATGTCTGCCAAGAGAAGGAAAATGAAGCCTATCGGCAAACTAGTGGTATTGGTCGCCTTAATCGGGCTTTTAGCCGGTTTGGTCTACGGGTTACGAGGCCAGTTCTTTGGCAAGGAGGTGGTGGTTCCAAGCGTTGAGGGGTATTCTACCAAGGAAGCATATGAGAAGTTAGCCGAAGTTGGTTTGAAAATTACTAAAGTAGGAGAGGAATATAACGATGAGGTTGAGGCCGGGTGCGTAGTCACCCAGGACCCTGCTCCTGGAAAAAAAGTTAAGGAGGGGCGGGAAGTCAGGGTCATATTAAGCAAAGGCCCGGAGATGGTGCGAGTACCGGACCTTACAGGGTTGGCTATAGCGGATGCCAGATTGGAGCTGACAAATGTGGGGCTGCGGATGGGAAATATCGAGTATGTTTTTGACCAGGAAGTTCCCGAAGGTGTCATTATTTCCCAGGAACCCCGGGCTAACCAGCGCCTAAAGGTTAACGAGAAGGTCGACGTTGCTGTAAGCAAAGGACCGCAACCTAATCAGGTCCAAGTGCCCAGTTTATTAGGTTTGTCCCTCGACGAAGCTAAGAGCCGTTTGGCGGAGAATAAACTGGTTTTGGGCTCAATCAGCGAACGTGAGAGCTTGGACTATTTCCCTGGTCAAGTCATAGCTCAGACTCCGGGAGCTGGAACCATGGTAACAGAAGGGCAAAGCGTTGATTTGGTAGCAAGCAAAGGCCCCGGTCCTTTGCCCCGGACGGTGCCGCTGACTTTTAGCCTGCCCGAAGACCAAGATTTCTACAAGGTAGTGGTAAAAGTGAACGATGCCAAGGGAGTGCGCGAGGCGGAGAGCAACGTGTACGTTGGAGGGGATGAAGTAAACCTGTCTTTGACCTGCTATGGAAAAGCGATTATCGAAGTGTATCTGGACGGTACGCTTTACAAGAGGTACTCTGCATAAGGGGGTTTGTGGGCGCTGATTTATCCTTTGGGGCGAGGTTCCATGATAATTCTTGGTGCCACTGCCGTCATCAGCGTCAAAAACCTGTCTCAATAAGGGGGAGAGTATGTCGGAGACCCAGCGGGAAGGTCTGGTCGTAAGAAGATACGGCGGTTTTTACTACGTGTTCACCGGCGAGGCTGTTCTAGCCTGTAAGCTTAGAGGAAAGATCAGGGATCAGGTTGTGACCGGGGATCGCGTGGTAATCACAGTCCTGGGAACGGGAACAGGAGTTGTGGAAAAAGTCCTACCCCGTCGCACCGAGTTGGTACGACCTCGTATTGCCAATGTAGATAAGGTATTCATCGTGTTTTCGTGCAATTGTCCGGAACCGAGCTTGGTTTTACTGGACAGGTTGCTGGTTTTGGCAAGCTGTCATGGCCTTTATCCTTACATAGTATTGAACAAATGCGACCTGGATCCTGCACCGCGGGCTGTAGATATTATAGACTACTACCCTCGAGCAGGTTACAAATTGATTCTGACCTCAGCCGTAAACGGCGAAGGTATTGACGAGGTTGTTAAAGAAGTCGAAGGTTCGATATCTGTTTTAGCCGGGCCTTCGGGAGTGGGCAAGTCTAGTCTCTTGAACGCCGTTTTCCCTGACAGATATCTCCCTACTCAAGAAATATCAGAAAAAACGGGACGGGGACGGCATACTACGCGCCATGTTGAACTTTTTTCTTTAGAAAACGGAGGCTGGATAGCGGACACGCCGGGCTTCAGTGTCATGGACCTGCCTCGCATGAAAAGAGAGGATTTAGCCCGGCATTTCATCGAGTTCGAGCCTCTGGCAGCCTACTGCCGGTTTGCCGATTGTTTGCACTATCAAGAGGAAAACTGTGCGGTCAAGGAATCGGTGTCCCGAGGGGAGATCGCTCAGTTCCGCTATCAAAACTATTGTTCTTTCTTAGGAGAGGTTATTGAAGCCGAGAGGTGTTATCGATGATATTGATTGCTCCTTCCATATTATCCGCCAATTTTGCCCATCTCGCGAGGGAAGTCAAGGTTGTCGAAAAAGCTGGAGCGGATTGGCTTCACGTTGACGTGATGGACGGGCACTTTGTACCTAATTTGACCATTGGGCCACAGGTGGTGAAAGATTTGCGCCAGGAAACTGGCCTTTTGTTTGATGTTCATCTGATGATAGACAACCCCGATGATTATGTTCAGGCCTTTTACCAGGCTGGAGCCGACATCATTACCGTCCACGCCGAAGCTAGTGTTCACTTACACCGGACTGTCAGCAATATAAAAAGCTTGGGAATAATGGCAGGGATAGCATTAAACCCGGCCACGCCACTTAACGTGCTGGATTTCATTTTGGGTGAGGTTGACTTAGTTTTGATCATGAGCGTGAATCCGGGCTTCGGAGGACAAGAGTTTATCCAAGAATCAACCCGGAAGATCTCCATGCTGCGTCAGATGTTGAACGAACGTGGCTTAAAGACATACATCCAGGTAGACGGAGGTATCAACGCCGCGACCGCCGCCCTATGTGTCCAATCTGGGGCCGATGTTCTGGTGGCCGGATCATATATTTTCAAATCGCCTGAACCGGAAAAGGCGATCCTAACTTTAAAAGAGACAGGTAATAACTAATTTGTTTGTATACATGATAAACTCTCGATAAGGAAGGTGCATTGTAACAGGAGTACCAGCCGTTCTGTAGAATTTCAGGAGGTTGTAGACGGTTTAAAACGTCCGGCCGCAGTGTTGACCATTTCGGGTGCGAGTGTTATCATCTTAACATAAATGTGATTTCACTGCCTAAACCCCTTCGGTTTACGAGTGAAATCACATGTGATTATTCTTTTTATAGTATCTGCGTAAATCAGCGTCTAAATAAGATTTAAATTTAATTAAAAGGATGACCTTTCCTTCGGGGATCGGCGAAATTCCGTACCGGCGGTGTAGGCGAAGAGCCAGTAGCCCGCGAGCCTTCGGGCAGGATCCGGTGAGAGTCCGGAGCCGACAGTGAAAGTCTGGATGGGAGAAGGAAGGATCGGTGGCTTATGCCCATAACAGGTCATAGCCCGCCGGACTTTTGCTTGACCAGAACACCCCGAGGGATTCGAGGTGTTTTTTGTTTTCTATCTAGTGTACTCAGGGGGGTACAGACGGTTGTGAGCATCGATGAGAAGTACATGGGGAGGGCAGTTGAGCTTGCTGTTCAGGCCTTGGGCAGGACCAGTCCTAATCCGGTTGTCGGTGCTGTGGTAGTGCTTGAGGGCGAGGTAGTGGGAGAAGGGTATCACCAGCTGGCGGGAACACCGCATGCAGAGATACACGCGTTAAACCAAGCGGGAGAACGCGCTCGAGGGGCTACTCTTTACGTGACTTTGGAACCGTGCTGTCATTATGGCAAGACTCCTCCTTGTGTAGATGCCATTATCGGCTCCGGCATAAAACGGGTGGTAGTAGCCATTCAAGACCCTAACCCGCAGGTGTCAGGTCAGGGGATAGCCAGGTTGAAAGCAGCTGGAATAGAGGTTGAGGTTGGGGTATTGGAGGAGGAAGCGCGCCGGGCTAACGAATTCTTTTTTAAATTTATCACTACCGGGATGCCGTTTGTCGCTTTAAAGACGGCGATGACTATGGACGGGAAAATAGCCACTAGGACGGGTGATTCGCGTTGGGTCACCGGAGAGAAGGCCAGGCGTTTCGTACACGAGCTAAGAAATATCTACGATGCCGTTTTGGTTGGAGTCGGTACTGTCCTCAAAGATAATCCTATGTTGAACACCCGTTTAGATGTCGCGGGCAAAAGGGATCCGATGCGGGTAATCTTGGATGGGAGGTTGGAAATACCTCTTGACAGTCAAATAGTCTTAACCTCGAACCAGCAGTGTACCCTGGTAGTCACGAGCAGGAAGGCAGATATAGGTAAGATCGCCGTTTTGGAAGACGCGGGGGTTGAGGTACTCCAGCTAGGTGATAAGCCTGACTTCATTCCTTTGGTGCCGGTTTTAGAGGAACTGGCTAGGCTCGGGGTTACCAGTATACTGGTAGAGGGCGGGGGACAAGTAAACGCTTCATTTTTAGAGGCAGGGTTAGTGGACAAGGTGTACTGGTTTATTGCTCCCAAGATCTGCGGGGGCGAGTCAGCTCCGACTCCAGTGAGGGGTACGGGAGTCGAGATGATGGACCAAGCCAGGAAACTTAGGCAATTTTATCTAAGCCGTTTTGATGACGATGTTTTAATTACCGGGTATTTCTAAAAACCAGGCCCAGTAGTGGGTTAAAGGACCAAAAGGAGTGAAGGGCTATTTTTACCGGTATCATCGAAGAAGTGGGAACAATAAGAGAAGTGAGAAAAGGCAGTTTTTCGTGTCAACTTGTCATCAAAGCCGAACAGGTCTTGGGAGATGTAAAGTTAGGAGACAGCATAGCCGTTAACGGGGTTTGCCTGACCGTAATCGATTTTGACCGTGACCAGTTCGTGGCTGATGTTATGTTTGAGACTCTGAAAAAGACAACCCTTGGTTACCTGAGGAGCGGGGAAAAAGTCAACCTGGAAAGAGCTTTGCGCCTTTCCGATCGACTGGGTGGCCACATCGTACTGGGACATGTTGATGGAGTTGGAAGGATAAAGGAACAAACCAAAGTCGATATTTCGGTTGTTACGAGGATTAGCGCTTCGCCCGATATCTTGCGTTATGTGATTCCAAGGGGTTCGATTGCGGTAGACGGGATAAGCTTGACGGTGGTGGAGGTGTGGCCTGATAGTTTTAGTGTTTCTCTAATACCTCATACCGCCGAAAAGACGACGCTAGGCTTCAAGAAGCCGGGGGACTATGTGAACCTTGAGGCAGACATAATCGGGAGGTACGTGGAAAGGCTGTCATGTTCGGGAGACAGGAGCTCTAAGGATGGCTCGGTAGATATTGATTTCCTGCGGGAACACGGCTTCGCTACATAGGAGGTAGTAAAGGGGGTTTAGATCATGTTCAATTCAGTCGAAGAGGCTATAGAGGATATCAAGGCCGGGAAAATGCTCATCGTCGTCGATGACGAGGACCGTGAAAATGAAGGCGATCTAGTAATGGCAGCAGAGAAAGTTACTCCTCAGGCTATTAACTTCATGGCCACCTATGGGCGGGGTCTTATCTGTGTGCCGATGAAAGGAGAGCGGTTGGATGAGCTAGACATCAGACAAATGGTTTTTGATAACACCGATAACCACGAAACCGCTTTTACGGTATCAGTTGATTACAAGACTACGAGAACGGGAATTTCCGCTTTTGAGAGGGCAGAAACTATCCAGGCTCTCATTTCACCCCAGGTCAAACCTTCTGATTTCCGGCGCCCTGGCCACGTGTTTCCTCTCCGATATAAAGAAGGCGGGGTTTTACGGCGGGCTGGACACACGGAGGCCGCTGTGGACCTGGCAGTATTAGCAGGCTTGTATCCGGCCGGGACGATTTGTGAGATAATGAATGACGACGGGACGATGGCGCGAGTTCCTGAATTAATGGAATTTGCGCGGGTTCACGGTTTGAAGATAATTACAATAGCCGATTTGATTCAGTACCGGCGCCGAAAGGAAGTCTTAGTAAGAAGAGTGGAATCAATACGTTTGCCTACCCAGTTTGGGGATTTTACGGCCGTAGCTTACGAGTCCCTGCTGGACGGTAAAGGGCACTTGGCTTTGGTTAAAGGTGAATGGAAAGAAGACGAGCCGATCTTGGTAAGAGTGCATTCCGAGTGTCTTACCGGTGACGTGTTTGCTTCCAAGCGTTGTGACTGTGGGGATCAATTGGCCCGTGCTCTGCAGATGATCGAAGAAGCCGGGAAAGGAGTTCTGTTGTATATGCGCCAGGAAGGACGGGGCATAGGGCTGCTCAACAAGATCCGGGCCTACAAACTTCAGGAAGAGGGGAAAGACACGGTTGAGGCTAATGAAGCTTTAGGCTTTCCGGCGGATTTGCGTGACTACGGAATCGGTGCGCAGATACTGGTAGATTTAGGGGTACGCAAAATGCGTTTGATGACTAACAATCCCAAGAAGATTCATGGATTGGAAGGTTACGGTTTATCAATGGTGGAACGGGTGCCGATCGAGATACAGGTGAAAAAAGAGAATGAACGGTACATGAGGACCAAGAAAGAGAAGATGGGGCACCTTTTAGCTACGATTTAATTTGTTCGCTTATTCATGATATCAAGACTTAGGGGGTTTAAGAGTGGCGAAAGTGTACGAAGGAAAACTGCTGGCTGAAGGGCTTCGTTTTGGCATCGTGGTATCCAGATTCAACGAGTTCATTACCCAGAAACTCTTATCGGGGTGTATCGACGGCCTTACCCGGCATGGGGCTTCGATGGAAAACATAGAGATAGCCTGGGTACCGGGTGCTTTTGAGATGCCCGTGGTTGCCCAGAAGATGGCTAACAAGGACTACGCCGCTGTGATATGCCTAGGGGCAGTCATCCGGGGAGCAACTCCCCATTTCGAGTACGTGGCGGCTGAGGTAACCAAAGGTATTGCTCAGGTGGGGCTGCGGGCAGGTATTCCAGTTGTTTACGGAGTCATAACCGCTGATACGATTGAACAGGCCATCGAGCGTGCGGGTACAAAGTCAGGCAACAAGGGTTTCGATGCCGCTCTTACTGCCATCGAGATGGCCAACCTTCTCAAAGAATTGTAAAGAGTGGTACCTGGCTTAACTTGAGTTTTGAAGGGGTTATGGAGAATGGAATTAGAACAGTGCGTGAATTTCGTGCTCACGAAGGCCCAAAATGCCGTTCATCAGCTGTTCAAGGCTGAGCTGGCTCCATATGGGGTCACACCTGGGCAATACGGGGTTTTACGATGTCTCTGGGACCAGAACGGGATGACGGCTAAACAGTTGGCTGATCGTCTCAGTTTAGACGGATCTACGATTACCGGTATCCTTGATCGCATGGAACAAAGGGGTTTGATAGAAAGGCATACCGACCCCAAAGATAGGCGGGCGTTGAAAGTAATGCTGACCGAACACGGGTTGCGGCTTAAGGAGCCGCTTACCAAGGCTATCGAAGAAGCCAATCGCAAGGCGCTGCGGAGTTTCAGCCAAGAACAGGCTCAACTTTTGAAAAAACTCTTAGATGAAATAAGCGAAACTACCACCACAAAATAGTTGGCATGCAATTAAATGGTTGACGAAATAGTGGCTTTTAGATAAGATAGAGATTAGGGAGGAAAGGCTGTCAGCCTTTCGATATTAGTCTGGCCATGGGCCAAGAACAGGCGAGAGGAGAGATGGTAATGGAGTTCAGGTTGACGGAAGAGCAGGAACTTATCCGCGCCAACATGAGGGAGTTTTGTCAAAAATATTTAGATCCGATCGCAGCAGAGATCGATGAAAACAGCCGTTATCCCGCAGAAGTTATCGCCAAGCTGGCCGAGGGAGGGTGGATGGGCATGCCTTGGCCGGCGGAGTACGGCGGAGCAGGTCTCGATTTTCTCACCTACACGATGGTCATCGAAGAAATATCCCGTTCATGTGCGGCAACAGGATTTACGGTTTCTTGCCACACTTCACTGGCGAGCGGTCCCATATATTTCTTCGGGACGGAAGAGCAAAAGCAGAAGTATTTGAAACCATTGGCCAAAGGTGAAAAGATAGGGGCTTTCGCCATAACTGAACCCGGGGCCGGAACCGACGTTGGGGCTGCAACCACGACTGCGGTTTTGGATGGTGACGAATACGTAATAAACGGTACCAAGACCTTCACTTCTAATGGACCTGTCGCTGACACCTTCATTATTTTCGCCTGGACTGACAAGTCCCAGGGACCCAAAGGGATGAGCGCTTTTATCGTACCCAAGGAAGCGCCCGGGCTAAAAGTGGGACAACACTTCTTGAAGATGGGGATCCGGGCTTCGCAGACTTCCGAAATAATCCTGAAAGATTGCCGTGTACCGAAGGAGAACCTGCTTGGTAAAGAGGGCGAAGGACTTAAGATCGCGATGGCCAGTTTTGACAATGGCAGGATCGGGATCGCGGCCCAAGCGGTAGGGATCATGCAGGCAGCTTTAGACGAATCCATCAGTTATTCTAAGCAAAGGGTTCAGTTTGGGAAACCCATAGCCAGACACCAGGCCATTCAGTGGATGATAGCAGACATGGCCACCGACTTGGCTGCGGCTAGGTTCCTTACCTATTACGCAGCTTGGTTAAAGGAGCAAGGATTACCGTACTCCAAAGAAGCTGCCATGGCCAAAGTTTTTGCTGCGGAGGCGGCTACGAAACATACTTCCAAGGCAGTTCAGATTCACGGAGGATATGGTTACTGCAAAGGGTTTAAGGTAGAGCGCCTAATGCGCGACGCGAAGATTACGGAGATCTACGAGGGGACTTCTGAAGCCCAGCGTATGGTTATTGCGGGGAACTTATTGCGGTAGTGTGAAAAAAGATAGATACGGGACCAAAGGCCCCTTTGCGGGTCACTACGAACCTGGTTTTGCCTGGTGACAGGAATATCCAAGAGCTTATGGGATGCCTTTGATATGGAGCTTATGACCGGATCAATTCCTGACTGTTCGTAAAGTAAAAGCTAACTGCGGGGATCCCGGGAATCACACTGTTGAAAGCTTTCCATGTCAAAGGCTTTACTGTTCACTGCAAAAACCCCCTCGGTTGGCACGTGGCGTAAATCAGCGTCTAAATCAATTTTTGAAACACAGGAGAGGCGATGTGCATGCCAGATATTATAGTTTGTTACAAATGGGTTATCGACTCAGCCGACATCAAGATAGCTCCCGATTCACGTGAGCTGATACTGGACCGGGTTGACTACCGGATAAGCGATTATGACCGCAACGCAATCGAAGAAGCGGTACGTTTGCAGGAACGGTATGGGGGAACGGTAACGGCGGTAACGGTTGGCACTCCCGCTGCTAAAAAGAGTCTCAAAGACGTTTTGTCGCGCGGACCGGAAAAGGCGTGTTTTGTCTATGATCCTGCTTTTGCCGACCTAGAACCCTCGCAAACTGCGGCTATCCTAGCTTCTGTAATCGGTTCTCACCTGAAGTATGATCTCATTATATGCGGGGAAGGTTCAGGCGACCTTTATGCCCAGCAGGTGGGGCCGCGTTTAGCCGAGAATCTGGGAATTCCTAGCGCGGCATTTGTTAGCAAGATAACCATAGAAGACGGTCACGTTATAGCGGAACGCAAGGTAGAAGAAGGCATCGAGGTGGTTTCCATGCCACTGCCAGCTCTGGTGACGGTTTTGCCGGAGATAAACACCCCTAGGGTCCCCGGGTTGAAGGATACTTTGGCAGCTGCCAAAAAGCCGGTGCTGGAGATCAAAGGGGCTGACTTAGGGCAATTCAAGCCCTGCCTGCAAACGGTGAAGGTTCTGGGGGCCAAGATGGAACGGCAGGGAGAAAAGTTCGGTGCTGAACCGAGCGAGATCAGCCGGTTCATAGGGGCTCTGTTTAAAGAAGGAGTAATAGCTTAGGGGAGTGACTGCAAATGGCAGGAGTCTGGGTTTTAGCGGAGACAGAAGAGCGTATGTTTGAGCTTTTGGGACTGGGGAAGGAGTTGTCAAAGCAACTGGGCTGCAAGCTTTTTGCCCTGGCATGGGGACAGCAAGACGATGGCCGGAGATATATTGAGCACGGTGCCGACGAGGTAATGTTGATGGATCCCCCTGGCAGCGACCAGCCTTTGATTGCATATGTTCCTGTAATAGCTGAAGAGGCTAGAAACCACGATCCGGACGTAATATTGGCCGCCGCGACGGCTCGGGGCAAAGAGTTGGCTGCTCGGCTGGCAAGTGCCTTGGGGACAGGTCTTGTCAGCGAATGTACTTTTTTCAGGCTGCGGGAAGATGGGAAGACTTTTGACATGGAGAGGATGGTTTTCGGAGGGGCTGCTGTGCAAACGGTGACGTGTGTTACTCGCCCGCAGATGGCTACAATTCCTCCAAGGTGTTTCAGCAAAGCCTTACCTGAATCCGGGCGGCAAGGAGAGATACGGGTTTTGCCAGCTCCTCCCCCCTGCCCCGTGCGCGTTGTCGACAAGAAGCCGAGGGCCCAGCAGGCCGGGAACATAGAAGAGGCGAGAGTAGTTATCTGCGTCGGGCGCGGCCTAGAAAAAGAGGAAGACTTAAAGCTGGTTCGGGACCTAGCCGAAGTCGTGGGCGGAGAGATTGCCTGTACCCGTCCATTAGCTGAGGAGTTGAAATGGTTGCCCGAAGAGACGTATGTCGGACTTTCAGGCAAGAAAGTGAAGCCGGATCTGTATGTCGGAGTAGGCGTTTCGGGTCAGGTTCAACATACTACTGGAATCCGCGATGCCAAGATAATATGTGCCATCAACAAAGATGAGAATGCTCCGATTTTTAGCATGGCGGATCTGGGTATCGTCGGGGACCTCTACCAGGTTCTGCCTGAGCTCACTAAACAATTGAGAGAAGCTATTAAGAGATGAGGTGAGATGGGCTGTGGCAGAGGAAAAGTTTACAGCAGTTGTAGTAGGGGCAGGACCTGCGGGAAGTACGGCTGCCTATACGATGGCCAGAGAAGGCCTGGATGTTCTTCTCATTGACCGGGCTGATTCTCCCGGGGCCAAGAACATGTTCGGTGGCCGCATGTATAGTTACGCTCTGAACCGGGTCATTCCTGGGTTTTGGGAAGAGGCACCTTTAGAAAGACCTGTGGTGCGTGAAGCCATGGTAATTGTAGACGGCGAGCGGGTTGTTACCTTTACCTGCCAGGATGAGAAGTGGTTAAAAGAACCTCATCACTCTTTTACCCTCTTTCGGGCAGAGTTCGATGCTTGGTTGGCTGGCAAAGCGGAAGAGGCTGGTGCCTTGCTGGCATGTGGGATAAGGGTCGACGACGTGCTGATGAAGGACGGGAAAGTGGTAGGGGTCCGAGCAGGAGAAGACGAAATACTTGCGGACGTAGTGATTGCGGCTGATGGCGCCAACTCTCTTATTGCAGAAAAAGCCGGTTTGAGAAAACAAATCAAGGCTCAGGAAGTCGCCACCGGGGTCAAACAAGTTATTGAGTTATCGCCGGGCGTCATAAACGAGCGGTTTAACCTCGCTGGCGACGGTGGCCAAGCCAGCCTCTATGTCGGCGATTGCACGAAAGGAATGACGGGGGGCGGGTTCCTTTATACGAATAAATCGAGTATTTCCCTAGGCTTGGTGATTAAGGCATCGGAACTCCAGGACGATCAGTACAGGATAGTCGACCTCATTGAGGATTTCAAGGTTCATCCGGCAATTGCACCTTTAATCGAGGGAGGAGAAGTGGTGGAGTATTCGGCCCATTTGGTACCGGAGGGCGGGATGCCGATGATGCCTACCCTTGTCTCCGATGGCATCCTGGTGACCGGGGATGCCGCAGGGTTTGTACTCAACCTAGGGTATCAGGTCAGAGGAATGGATCTTGCCATCGCATCGGGGCAGGCGGCGGCTCAGGCTGTGCTAGAAGCCAAGTCTAACAACGATTTCACCAAAGACGGCCTTAAGGGTTATTTAGATTTTCTGAAACAGAACCTGGTGCTGTCAGAAATGGAGTTCTATAAAGAAGCACCTCACTTTCTGGAAAATAAGAGGTTTTACAAAACTTATCCTTCCCTGATTTCAGCAACTTTTTCGGAAATGTTTACAGTCAATGGGTCTCCTCCGGTTCATCTCTGGGGACGGTTTATGAGCCAGTTGAAGATGAACGGGATCGGCTTAGGAAGACTTGTAGGTGATATATGGAAAGGGGTGCGGGTGTTTTGAAACGCTTAGCTCCAGAACAGTTGCTGGCTATAGACAAGTTTTCAGTAGATGACGAATACCGACACATAGTCTTGGATCGGGACAAGTGCAAGTCATGTCACGGTAAACCGTGTATTTACGCTTGTCCGGCTGGCTTGTACAATCTTAAGGACGGTGAAGTTACTTTCGATTGTGCAGGTTGTTTGGAGTGTGGGACCTGCAGGGTTGTATGCCCTCAATCGCTGCAGTGGGAATACCCCAGGGGGGGGTTTGGTATCGTTTATCGTTATGGGTAGACACAAAACGCTCGCAAATCAAGGAGGTTAAAGAGTTTTCCCCCGGTGATGGGGGATTTTTTGTTTTTATGGACTTTGAAAAACTGTTAAAATAGTAATCAAGGCCGGGAATGGTTGGAGGGATTCCAGGTGAGGGTAAAGGATGTCATGACTACAGATCTGGTGGTAATACGGCCTGAACAGACTATCCGAGAAGTGGCAGGGGTATTATCGGAACCGAGCATCGACAGCCTGCCGGTAGTAGACGAGGCAGGAAGATTGTTAGGGCTTGTCAGCAAGAGCGATGTTTTGAAAGCTTTTACGAAGAGCCTAGACCCGAATACTCCTGTTAGCGAAATCATGACGGGGAATGAGGTTAAAGTAGCGCACCCCGAAGATGCAGTTGAAGAAGATTCGGCGGAAATCAGTTGTCTGCCTGTCGTGTATAAAGAAAAGCTGGTAGGTGTTTGTACCCGGTCGAATCTGACCAGAGCTGTGATTGAAAAGTTGCAGCATGTTAGGGACGAGCTGTTCACAATTATAAACTCTATTCACAACCCGATAGTCTCGATAGACAATCGGGGAGCGGTTAGGGTCATAAACCGGTCTGCAGAGAAGTTGTTGGGCAAGGGGTCAGATAGGGTCATAGGGAAGAATGTTAGGGCTATTTTCTTTACTACCAAGTTATTAGAGACCCTTAAGACTGGCAAAACCGAGATTTCTCAAAAGATAAAACTGAACAACAAGTATTTTATTTCCGAGCGCACCCCAATAGTCAGAGACGGAAAGATCGTGGGAGCGGTCGCGATTATGCAAGACATTACCGAGTTGGAGGAAGTGTCGAGAGAGCTGCGCAGTGTAAAAGAACTGAATTCGGAACTAGATGCGATAATCCAGTCTTCATTTGACGGGTTATTTGTTACTGACAGCGAAGGCCGAGTGGTTCGGGTGAACCGGGCATACGAACGCATAACCGGTTTGAACGAGAAGGACTTGTTAGGCAAGACCATGGAGGATATGATAAGAGAAGGCACGTTTTCTAATTCTGCATCCTTGTTGGTTCTTGAGAAAAAAGAACCGGTGACTATCATCCAGGAGAACCGGAATGGTAAAGTAACGTTGGTAACCGGTAACCCTGTGTTTGACGACAGCGGAGAGATTTTTCGGGTGGTAACCAATGTAAGGGATATAACTGAACTCAACCCATTGAAACAGGAACTGGAACAAGCCCGCGGTTTGAGCAGGCATTACGAGCATCAACTGCAGCGGTTGCGTATAGTGTATTCTGGCGGAAAGCTCGTTGTTAACTCGGATAAAATGCGGGCTCTTGTAGATTTGGTCATGCGTTTAGCCCAGGTTGATTCCACCATATTGATTCAAGGGGAATCCGGAGTCGGAAAAGAGCTGATAGCCGAGACTATCCATAACAACAGCCCGCGTAAAGACGGGCCGTTCATTAAGGTTAACTGCGGCGCCATTCCCGAAAATCTTCTGGAGTCAGAGCTTTTTGGTTATGAGGATGGCGCGTTTACCGGAGCACGCAAGGAAGGGAAAATAGGCCTGTTTGAACTGGCAGCCGGAGGTACCCTCTTCCTAGATGAGATCAGCGAATTGCCGCTGAATCTTCAAGTCAAGCTGTTGAGAACAATTCAGGAAAAAGAGGTTACTCGAGTGGGCGGGGCGCACCCTATCAAGGTGGATATACGAATTATTGCCGGTAGCAACCGGGACTTGGCTGCCATGGTCAGGGCGAAAAAATTCAGAGAGGACCTGTATTACCGCCTCAATGTGGTGCCGGTTTACGTTCCGCCTCTGAGGGAGAGAAAAGAGGAGATACCGGCTTTAGTGGCTCACTTTTTAAATAGGTTTAACGAGCAGTATGATTTGAACAAGAACATAGCACCGGCGGTGGTAGACGTGTTCATGGGCTACGATTGGCCTGGGAATGTCAGAGAATTGGAGAATCTGATTGAGAGATTAGTAGTAATAACGCCCGGAGACGTGATCACGACGGATGAATTGCCTCCCTATTTACTTAGTAAGCCTTCCGACATCAGCGTGCGGGTATCGGTTTCAGATGTTGTACCTCTCAAGCATGCGATCGAGAGTGTGGAGAGACAGATACTGGAGAAAGCCTTTTCCAGGTTTAAAAGCACCCGCCGGGTAGCGAAGGAACTGGGAGTCAATCAATCCACCGTGGTTCGAAAAGCAGCCAAGTATAATATAGCTATTTTGGACAGGTGATGCTACGGCGCATCGAACGATGCAAATAAGCATCATTCGATGCACGCCACTGCCCCGTCTTTTTGAATAACCCGTCTAAGCTAGTATCCTGCGTACTGATGCGTTTCTGCATCGAATTTCCGCTTATATGCACTGCATTTTTATTTTGTCAAAATTTTTGTCAAGTCTTCTTAATGCATTCTGTTAAAGAAGCTTGGAATGCATATTTATACATAGACTGCAAGAAGGACCACGGAGGCATAAGTTTTGCAAATTATACAGAGACGGAGGTTGATGGCCTTCGTAGCCCCTGGAGGCCCAAGGCTTGTTTTTACGAGGGCCGGGGCAAATATGGGATGGGGAGGTGAGCTAAGGCTTAGAATTCCGGATTGACAGGGATCAGTCAGGGGGATGTTAGCAATTAGGGGGACAAGACTAATATAATAATGATCATTTGTGACGTATAAATGTCGTGGTTTGCGTAAGGTTTAGTTGTAATGATTTTATGATGGCGGGGGATAGGGTCAAGTACAGAACGGTTAAGAGAAGAAAGGAAAAGAGACAATTATAACTAGGAATATAGAGAGATGAAGAAAAGGCATAGATGACGTGCCTTGTGGAGACGACGGGCCATACAAGCTTCGTAATCAACGGGAGTCGGAACTACCTCCGAGGGCGGCAACGGAGGCCCGGCCTATGTGTAAGTGAAGGATTCAAAGCGTTGAATCCAGGTTCATGGTGGTTAGAGGGACGGGGTGAAGGAAGTGGGTCTATGGTCGTCGGTAGTACGGGTTTTGTGCGGAAAGCAGGGAGGAGTACGGCACAGGCGACATCTACGTAACTACTTTCACCTTCTTGCATTACCAACAGACCATAGAGACGCTGGGGGATGTTGTCTTTATTATCTATCAATTATCACAGATGAATAAAGAGATAAAGTGATGAGGATGGAGGAGTTTTGGGCTGTGGCTCGTAGTGGCTGGGTTGGGAGGGTGTGTAGGACGGGATAACGTATATTTAAAGGTGAACAAGACATAACAAGCAAACATCTGCACATAATGTCTGGGGGGAGGGATCGGAAACCTGCCCGGGGGAGTTAGGTGGTTTAGAAGAAGACATCAAGTTCAGTTCTTTTAAGTTATCTTTTGAGGAGGTAAGAGGATGAGCAGAGAGGTCGTTTTGGTAGGGGCATGTCGCACTCCGGTAGGGACTTTTGGAGGGACTCTTAAGGACATGACGGCGGTACAGTTGGGTACAATCGTCATGAAGGAAGCATTGAAGAGAGCCGGGATCTCAGGGGACCAGCTAGATGAGGTAATATTCGGATGTGTGTTGCAGGCAGGACAGGGACAGAACGTTGCCCGCCAGTGTGCTATTCATGCGGGGATACCGGAAACGGTCACGTCGTTCACCATTAACAAGGTATGCGGTTCTGGGCTAAGAGCAGTCAGCCTTGCGGCGCAGATCATCAAAGCAGGGGACGCTGACATTGTATTGGCTGGCGGCACCGAGAGCATGACCAACGCTCCTTATCTGGTGCCTAAAGCCCGTTACGGATATCGCATGGGCGACGGCAAGCTGGTGGACGAGATGGTGTTCGGCGGGTTGACCGACATCTTCAACGGGTATCACATGGGGATTACCGCCGAGAATGTAAACGAAATGTATGGGATAACCAGGGAGGAACAGGACGAATTTGGATTAAGGAGCCAGGAGAGGGCTTTTGCAGCTATAGAATCTGGCAGATTTAAGGACGAGATCGTGCCGGTAGTCATCAAGACCAAGAAGGGCGAGGTAGTTTTCGATACAGATGAACATCCCCGCCGCACTACGATGGAGGCCTTGGCCAAGCTGAAACCGGCGTTTAAGAAAGACGGCAGTGTAACTGCAGGTAACGCTTCGGGGATAAACGACGGGGCAGCGGCGGTAATAGTCATGTCGAAAGAAAAGGCCGATGAACTGGGAATCAAGCCGATGGCCAGAGTAGTAAGCTATGCCTCGGGCGGGGTGGATCCCAAGATTATGGGTGTAGGACCTGTACCTGCTACTAAGAAAGCATTAGCCAAAGCCGGATTAACCTTAGACGATATAGATCTGATTGAAGCCAACGAAGCATTTGCTGCCCAATCCATAGCGGTGGCACGCGATATGGGCTGGGACAAGATGATGGACAAGGTTAACGTAAACGGAGGGGCAATAGCCCTGGGTCATCCGATCGGAGCTTCTGGTTGTCGTATACTCGTAACTCTGCTCTATGAAATGCAAAAGAGGAACGCGAAGCGGGGACTGGCAACCTTGTGTATCGGTGGTGGACAAGGGACCACGCTTATTGTCGAGAGTTTATAGTGGGTCGGTCCTGTACAGAGACTGGATGACGGTCTGAAAGCCAATGATATTGGCCGGAAGACATAGTCAGACATATATAGTAAGGAGGGAATTGTTGTGCCTCATAATAACTATTTGCTCCAGACGCGCGATATTAGGTTTGTTATTAAAGAATGGCTGGAGACGGAAAGGCTGCTGTCCATGGATGCCTACAAAGACTACTACGGAGTTGACGATTTTGATTCTATCCTCGACGTCAACTACAAGGTCTGCCGCGATGTAATGTGCCCGGCCAACAAGGACGCAGATGAGATTGGAATGAAGTTTGTCGGCGGCAACGAGCAGGCGGTCGTGAGTCCAGAGTCCTTCAAGAAAGTCTATAATACGGTGATGGAAGCCGGGTTGGGCCCACAGTTTGGAGACCGTTCCGCGGAAGGGCGCATGCCGCTCAGCTGGTACGCCCCCATCCTGGAGATGCAGACGGCTGCGTCGCCGGCTATCGTTATGTTTTGGTGCCTGACCCAAGGGGCGACCACCATTATTCAATATAACTGTTCAGAGTTTCTGAAGAACCTTTTCCTGCCTAAAATGTATACGGGCGAATGGGCTGGAACCATGTGTCTGACCGAGCCCCAGGCTGGTTCTGACCTGAACGCGGTTGCTACCCGCGCATTCCCTACGGACAAGAAAGGGATCTACAAGATTAAGGGACAGAAGTGCTTCATTACTTCGGGGGACCACGATCTGAGCAAGAATATAATTCACATGGTTTTGGCTAAGACCCCGGATGCTCTGCCTGGCACCGCCGGTATTTCATTGTTTATTGTTCCTAAGTTCTGGGTAGATGAGAACGGGAACGTGGGGGGCTGGAACGACGTAACCACCGTCGGCATCGAGCACAAGATGGGGCTCCATGGATCCTCTACCTGTACCCTGGCGTTTGGCGAGAACGATAACTGCTACGGCTATCTAGTAGGCGAGGAGCCGGTAGGAGGGCGCGGCAAAGGCCTGTCCTACATGTTCCAGATGATGAACGAAGAGCGCCTGAACACCGGGTTGTTCGCTCTTGGAACCATCACATCGGCATATTATGCAGCTCTAGACTACACCAAAATTCGCGTGCAGAGCCCGTCCTTCAAAAACCCGAAAGGGCCGGCTGTACGTATAATCGAGCACGAGGACGTCAGGCGCATGCTCATGTATCAGAAGTCCTGTATGGAAGCGATTAGAGCTCTCATCTACTCGACCTATTTCCACGTCGACCTGATTCACGATTCCCCTGACCCAGCAGAGCGGGAGTGGGCTGACGACGTCTTCATGATTCAGAACCCGCTGTGCAAAGCATACTCCTCCGATATGGCTTGGTTATTGACTGCGGAAGCTATCCAGTGTCACGGCGGTTACGGCTATATGGAAGAGTACGCTCCGGCTTCACTGGCACGTGACTGCAAGATCTACGCTATATGGGAAGGAACTAACTTCATCCAGGCCAATGACCTTACCGGCCGCAAGTTCTCCATGAAGAAGGGAGAACCGTTTAGGAAGTGGGTCGACGCTATTGGTGAATTCATAGCCCAGAAGAAGACGCCGGAGTTTGCTAACGAATTCGCGATGATGGAAGAGGCGTTTGCCACCTACAAACAAATCTTAGCGACTAACGAGTCCTGGAAAGCTACCCGTCCCGAACTAACACCGTTATTCGCAACTCGTATACTGCACGCGACTGCCATGGTTAAGTGCGGGCAGCTCTTGCTCGACCAGGGCTTGGTAGCAGCCAAGAAACTGGCCGAACTGGGCGAGGACCATTATGATGCCAATTTCTACAAGGGTAAGATCGCAAGCGCCAAGTTCTATGTAATGAACGTTGTACCTAACGTGTTTGGTATCGACAAGGCCATGAAGGCAGCGGACACCAGCGCTATCGATCTGCCAGAAGAGGCATATATGTAAACGTGATAGCCAAGGGGTCGAAGCAAGCTCGTGTTTTAAGGTACGATTAGACCAGGGAAAATATAACTACTAAAACGTCGGCGGGGTCTATAGACCTCGCCTTCTTTTGCGTAGAGCAGTTGCAACAGCGCATCATAAGATGCAGGGCGACATCTACCGATTTACTTTGTCGGTGGTAGCAAGATGCTGAATAGCGACACAAATAGGCGTCAATCGCCCTGCGGCGCGGAATATATCGTTTTGATGGTGAGAGGGCAGGTCTGCGAGATGCGCAATGGCATCAGCCGCGGCGGATGGCATGATGACAAAGTGCATCACAAACAAGCTGTTAAGTGTTTTCTATGACTTAAAGAGATACGATTTGCGGTGAATTGAAGCTAGAAAGGTCCGGGTAAACCGCGGTGTGGCGGGCGTTTACCATTAAGGAGGGGTCACATGGCACGGTAGTTGCTTATGTGTAGTCATTGGGATACGAGTATAACAGCGCATCGACCTAGAGAAAGAGATGGACTCCCTCGCCATGCTGCTCTATGGTGCAGGGGTGTAAGGGGTAATAGGATTCTCTAGCAGAGGTAAGAGTAGCTGGTGTCATAGGAAGAATGATCACCAAGTACCCGTACAAGTTGCCTGTATCATAGAGCGGCGGCCTTTTTTTATTAGGCACCAAAATAAAAAGATAAATGAGAGAAGGAGGGTGTTTTGTAGTGGGGTTGATGGATGAGTACAGAAGCAAGCTAGTCACAGCAGAGCAGGCGGTCAAGGTTGTAAAATCGGGGGACTGGGTTGATTACGGCTGGTGTGTCGGACATGCATATGAACTGGACAAAGCCCTAGCCGCCCGGGCCGAGGAGCTTACCGACGTAAAAGTCAGAGGCGGAGTAACCCTGTGGATGCCAGAAATATTCAAGATTGAAAACCCAGGAGACCATTTCACGTGGATGAGCTGGCATTTCACGGGAGTTGACCGCAAAATCTACGAGATGGGTTGTGGATATTATGGCCCCATCAAGTACAATGAACTACCCCGGTACTATCGCAACCACGTGAAAGACGTCGACGTAGCGATGTTTCAAGTAGCCCCGATGGACAAGCATGGTTATTTCAATTTCGGACCGCAGGCATCGCATATGATGGCCATGTGTGAGCGGGCTAAAATCATAATCGTCGAAGTGAACGAAAACATGCCCAGGTGTCTGGGCGGGTACGAGAGCGAGATTCACATATCTAAGGTAGACTACATTGTAGAAGGACCCAATCCTCCTCTAGCTCAGCTTCCGTCGGCTCCACCTACGGAAGTGGACAAAAGAGTAGCAGAATTAATAGTGAGCCAGATTGGCGACGGAGCTTGTCTGCAGCTGGGGATAGGCGGGATGCCAAATGCGGTCGGGACGATGATAGCCGAGTCCGACTTGAAGGATCTCGGAGTACACACCGAGATGTATGTCGACGCGTTTGTCGATATCTATAACGCCGGGAAGATAACCGGGGCTCGGAAATCTATTGACCGTTTCCGGCAAACATTCGCTTTCGGGGCAGGGACCAATAAACTGTACGAGTTCGTGAACGATAATCCCGGAGTAGCCAGCTATCCCGTAGATTATACTAATCATCCCTCTCAAGTGGCCAAGCTGGATAACTTCATCTCTATTAACAACGCGATTGAGATAGACTTATTCGGGCAGGTCTGTTCGGAGTCTTCAGGTATTCGACACATAAGCGGCACCGGGGGACAGCTTGATTTCGTGCAGGGGGCGTATGATTCCCGAGGAGGGAAGAGTTTCATCTGTTTATCCTCAACCTATGGTAAGAAAGGAGAACTTAAATCCAGAATAGTTCCTACTTTGACTCCGGGAAGCATTGTTACCGACCCTCGTACGGCGACGCACATAATTGTTACCGAATATGGAATGGCTAACCTAAAGGGATTGAGTACCTGGGAAAGAGCTGAAGCTATAATCAACATCGCTCATCCTGACTTCCGGGACCAGCTGATTGCCGAAGCTGAAAAAATGAAGATCTGGAGGAGAAGCAACAAGCGGGGTTCGCAAACGGTTGTGGCTTAGAATTCGAAGGTCTGGACAGGCTGGAGAAAGTTTTGTGGTTTTACAGGTTCCGGTTGCATTTTAGAGAAGGTGCTGATATTTGAGGAATCTCCGTAACAGCGGGGTTGGAGAAACCCCGCTGTAAGTTTATGACTCGTGAACTGATAGGGGCGATGTTGCTATCGAATTAGAGCTGCTTGTGTTATAGAATAAGTTAATGGGGAAAACAAGATGAAACTGGATGGGGTGAGGGAGAGCTATGAAGTTTAAAGAAGTTATGACCCCTAATCCGCTGACTTTGAGCCCTGACCAGACGGTTAGAGAGGTCGCCTCGATTTTCTTAGGAAGACGTATCGACGGTGCTCCAGTAGTAAACGAGTGGGGTGAGCTCATCGGGCTTTTTACCAAAAGCCATATAATGCGGGTAGTGGCCGAAGGAAGGGATCTCGATACACCGGTAAGAGACTTGATGACTAAGGACAACATAATAACCGCAGGGCCGGAGGACGACATCGACGATTTCTATCAAGGACCGGAAGAGATATCGGGGACCAAGGTCATCGACCCCTTACACGGATTGATGGGGGGCGAGGTTGCCATCCAAAAAGCCCAGTTCGGAAGGCTGCCTATTGTCGAAGGTAAGAAAGTCGTAGGTATGTTTACCCGGACTGATACCACCAAGGTGTTCCTGGAGCAGTTGCAAAAGGTAGGCAGCGAGTTGGTGACCATACTCGATTCGGTTCACAACGGTATACTGTCTGTGGATCGCCGTGGGGACATCAGGGTATTCAACCGGGCTGCCGAAAGGCTCTTAGGGAAATCGGCAGAGGCGGTTCTGGGCAAAAACGCCAAAGCCTGTTTTCCTACCACCAAGATACTGGAAACCCTGAAAACCGGTGAAGCCAGGTACGCGGTGAGGGTGAACATCAACAACAAAACCTTGATTTCGAACCACGCACCGATTATTAAAGACGGGGAAATCATAGGGGCGGTTGCGGTTTTTCAGGATATCACGGAACTGGAAGAGATATCACGAGAATTGGAGTACACCAAAGAGTTAAACGCGGAACTAGACGCCATCTTCGAGTCTTCCTATGACGGGCTTTTCGTTACCGACGGGAACGGGGTTGTGGTTAGGTTAAACAAGGCTTTGGAAAGGACTACTGGCCTCAAAGGGGAAGAAATGCTGGGCAAAAACATGAGGGAACTGGTGGACACGGGTTACTTTTCCGATTCAGTCACTTTGCTGGCTATTGAGAAACGGGAACCCGTTACCTTGCTGGAGAAAACCGGTGCTGGGAAAATAATCTTGGTTACAGGTAACCCAATATTCAACCAAAAGGGAGAAGTTGTACGGGTTTTGACCAACTGCCGGGATATCACTGAGCTTACGGAACTGCGGGATAAGCTGGAGCGGATGCAGGGGTTGTCGAAACACTATGCTACCCAATTACAGCAACTGCGTATGAAATATGCGGAGTGGCAGCACATGGTTATCAGTTCTGCGAAGATGGAGAACCTCATGGAGTTGGTGGTACGGCTGGCTCAAGTAGATTCCACGATACTGATACAAGGGGAATCCGGGGTCGGCAAAGAGTTAATCGCGGAGACTATTCACGCCAACAGCCCCCGGCGCAAGGGGCCTTTCATCAAGGTTAACTGCGGTGCGATTCCCGAGAACCTTTTGGAGTCGGAGCTCTTCGGTTATGAGGAAGGGGCTTTTACCGGGGCCAGAAAAGAGGGTAAAGCCGGGACCTTTGAACTGGCCGGCGGGGGCATCCTGTTCTTAGACGAAATAGGCGAATTGCCCCTGAACCTGCAGGTGAAACTGCTAAGGGTGCTGCAGGATCGGGAAATCACCCGGGTAGGCGGAACCAAGTCTATCCCCATAGATGTTCGTATAATCGCAGGTACTAACCGAGACCTGGCTAAAATGGTGGAAGAGAAACTGTTCCGCGAAGACCTCTTTTACCGTTTGAACGTGGTACCTCTGGTAGTTCCTCCTCTGCGCGAGCGTTTAGAGGAGATTCCCGCTTTTGTGAGCCATTTTCTCAACAAGTATAACCAGAGGTACAGTTTGCACAAGCGAGTGGCACCAGAGGTGATCGACGCTTTCATGCAGTATAACTGGCCCGGTAACGTACGTGAATTAGAAAACTTGATTGAACGATTGGTTGTTACTACTGCGCACGATACCATAACCTGCGAAGACTTGCCGCCCTATTTGGGAGGAAGCAGGGCTAATCAGGTCACTTCTGAGATAGCAGTCTCGGAAGTAATTCCGTTGAGGTATGCCATTGAAGCCTTGGAAAAGCAATTGCTGGAGAAGGCTTTTGCCAAGTACAAAACAACCCGTAAAATAGCCAAAGAGTTAGGCGTAAACCAGTCAACCGTGGTCAGGAAAGCGGCAAAGTACGGGTTAGGTAACCACCGAACCGCTGTGAATACCTAACGATATTGATGCAATAGGGCAATAATCGATGCACTAGTGCGCAGTAGTGTGCGATGTCGTAGGGCATCGTTAGCGAGTAAATGCTATCCTGGTTAGAGCTTGTAAAGGCGAAAAGTGCTGTGAAATATATAACAATTGAGCAAGAAGGGTGTCGGTCTTGCAGGGTGGGCGTCCGAGGATGCAGCTAAGCATCGAAAATCAAGATGTGATGTCGAATGACATCAACCTGTTCGCCCGCCGCGAGTTTCTTCAAGCCCAAGCTCAAAGTTGTCTTCTGAGAAGTTCAGGCTGGACGGGCATTCCTGGGACCGGCATATAAGCGAGAAAAAAGCTTAGGAGACGGACAAAACTTGGCACATTAATTGCATCTTCTATAGGGTGTGGGTATAATAAATTAATGGTTAACAGTTTAGTTTTGACTCCCTCGCCATGCTGCTCTACGGTACGGAACTTGACTAGAAGGTTTTGCCTTAGTGGCTGGAAACCTTGTTGATACAGTGACGTGTCTAGTGGTCTACCCACAGATAGATGCCTGTATCGTAGAGCGGCGGCTTTTTTTTATGTAGTAGTGGATGGTAGTGCATGGAAAAGTATACAGGGAATTTATGGGCTCGGTTAAGCTATCCATAACCAGCCCTTTTACAAAATCATAGATACGAGCACACGGTTCCGACTAGAAGCTGGGAAGTAGTTATTATCCCAGTTTTTTTTATGTTTATAATGGATGTTAGTGGAGTATATTGCCCTTGCTTGCAAAAACCAAAGGGATTGGCGTACACTGGTGAGGGAGGGGGAACCGTGCATTTCCGACTGAGCGAAGATCAGCAGATGTTCAAGAAAATGGTGAGGGATTTCGCCGAGAATGAGATACTACCGACTGCTGCGGAAAGGGATCGGGAACAAAGGTTTGATCCCAGTATATGGCGCAAGATGGCAGAGCTGGACTTGTGTGGCATTCCGTTTGAGCAAGAGTACGGTGGAGCTGGGCTTGGTTATCTCAGTTACATCATCGCGGTAGAAGAATTATCGCGCGTGTGTGCCGCTACCGGCATAACTCTTTCTTCCCATATTTCGCTTTGCTGCTGGCCTATTCATGAATACGCTCGACCAGAGCAAAAGGCGAAGTATCTAAGGATGCTGACGTCAGGCGAAAAGATGGGGGCGTTTGCTATGACGGAGCCTTGGGCGGGGAGTGATGCCAGCAGCATACGAACCCGTTGTCGGCTAGAGGGAGATGAGTGGGTCTTGGACGGCACCAAGTTATTTACCACTAATGCTCCCTACGCGGACATCTACATTGTGATGGCGCGGACAGGCAGCGCCGATGACAGGCACCGTAATACATGCGCCCTGGTGGTTGAAAAGGGTTCCCCGGGGTTTACTTTTGGTAGGCAGGATGACAAGATGGGTATTCGTGGTTCAGCTACGTGCCAACTGGTGTTCGATAACTGCCGCATACCGAGGGAGAACCTGTTGGGACAGGTAGGAGAAGGCTTTGCCATAGCTATGAGGACTTTGGACGGGGGTCGAATCGGAGTGGCAGCTCAGGCTGTGGGTATTGCCCAAGCGGCTTACGAATACGCTCTCAGGTACGCGAAGGAGAGGATTCAGTTCGAGAAGCCAATAGCTACCTTTCAAGCTATACAGTTTAAGCTGGCTGATATGGCGACGAGGATTGAAGCAGCCCGTCTTCTGACCTATCAAGCGGCTTGGCTTCAAGAAAACGGTTTCCCTTATTCCAAAGAAAGCGCCTTCGCGAAGGTGTTCGCTGGCGACGTGGCCATGTGGGTTACTACAGAAGCGGTACAGGTGCTGGGAGGGCATGGCTACATAAAAGACCATCCGGTGGAACGCTACATGAGGGATGCTAAGATAACTCAGATCTATGAAGGAACAGCTGAGGTCCAGAGAATGGTTATAGCTAATCACATCCTCAAGTGAATCGCATGCGGGCTTCCCTCTGACAGTTGTTACTCTTCTCTAAATACTCTGATTGAGTTTCTGCCAGCGTTCTTTGCTTGGTACAGCGCTTGGTCAGCTTTGCGGATGACCTCGTAGTAACTAAAGTCCGGATTGTCCGGCTTGAAACAGCTGAGGCCTATACTGACGGTAAGACGGTTGTGTGGTGGGTTAGCCGGGTGTACTATGTTCTTCTTCGCGATTTCTTCCTGGATGCGTTGTGCAATGCGCATTCCGTCGGGACAGTCCGTCTGAGGAAGGATGACTACGATTTCTTCTCCTCCGTAGCGAGCCACGAAGTCGTAGGAGCGGACGGAATTTTTGAATATCTCCCCTAGGGTTCTGAGAACACGGTCACCGGCCTGGTGTCCGAAGTAATCATTGAATTTTTTAAAGAAGTCAATGTCGGCAATGAGTAAACAATACGGTTGATGTAATCTTACGGCCTGGTTGTGAACTCTTTCGATTTCCATTTCGAAGGCGCGGCGGTTTCCTATCAGCATCAACTCGTCGGTCAAAGACAATATTTGGAGCTTTTCGGCCAACAGCGACAGCTGCTCGTTCTTTTCTTTGAGTTCGTCTGCATACTGTTTCGGTTTGAGCTGAGTCTTGACTCGCACCCATATTTCCTCGAGGAAAAAAGGCTTGGTGACAAAATCTACTGCTCCCTCTTCAAAGGCCTTCACAATAGCTTCCCGGTCGTTGCGCGACGTGACAAATATCACGGGGATATCTTTTGTGAGTTCATTTTCCTTGAGCGCAGCGCAAACCTCGAAACCGTTCTTGTCGGGTAGAACCAAATCCAACAAAATAATATCAGGCTCCAACAACTTGGCCATCTCAATACCGGAGCTGCCGGTCGCCGCCCAGAAAGATTCCCAATCCTCTTTTATAAATATCTGTTCCAAAAGTTTAAAACTTAGCTTTTCATCATCGACTACCAGAACCCTAGTCTTGCGCGACATTACCTCGTATCTCCTCACTTCCGCGGCTACAGAACTGGTCACAGGCCCACGACTATATTATAGCAGGATGAAAAACCTTGGGTAACAAAAATCACGGGCCCGGATCGGTATTCATTGTTCATTGCTTTTCCATCGAACAACCGGCTTTTAGATTTTCCTACCGAAACACTAGGTTGGTCGTTACCAGACTGAGGTTCGAATTTTCGAGAATTTGTGGTAAGATGTTGATTACTGGGACCGGTACGATGGCGCAACGATTGTTCGTAACAACTGGACAGGCCTTTGCATTGAGGGAAGCGCCTGTAGTTGCAATCATCGGGATAAAAAGCAATGATTGGGCCAGGCGATGATGATAGGAGGAGCGGGAAGGAAATGGAGGAGTATAGAGGATTGAGCGGTGCTCTAACGGATTCTAGAATTGGGACTGTCGATAAAATACGGCTTGGAGTAATAGCTGCCCAAGTAAAGAGGACCAAGGATCCGGCTAGACTAAGAGAAATACTGGAACAGAACCGGGATTTGGTGCAACGGTTAATAAAGAAAGGCGTGGTCAGTTCCCAGCAGGTAGAAGAGGCGGAAAAGAAACTGAAAGAGATGGAGGCCAAAGGTGAGCTTTGCGACCTAAGCAGCTTTCTATGAGAAAAAGCGGGGCATTTTTGATATTCCGGCGAGAAGGCAGGATGTTGGCTGAGGGTGTCGTATACATGATTATATGAGAAAACGTGAGACACTTACGAGGGTGGAGGAGTGAATACTGACGTGAGAAGAGCCTTGGTCATTTTCACCGTTATGGCCTGGTTGGGGATGTTTTTCGGTTATCTTCCTTTGGCTTACGCAGCCGATAATGGGCTTAAGATAGTGATAAATGGTAGCTCGATAAAGGTGCCAGCGGGCGACCAGGCACCGTTTTGCCTGCAGGGACGTACATATGTCCCGCTCCGGGTTATTAGCGAAGGACTCGGAGCCCGGGTTGAATGGCGGGCAAGTACCAGGCAAGTGGTAATTTACACTCCAGGTGCTGTGGTTTCGCCAGTAGCCCAACCTGTTTTAAGGAACGGGAATCGGAGCGATATTGAGGTCGTAATAAATGGGCAGGTTCTGGTCATACCGCCTGAGTATGGCAGGGTAATGGTAACCAGGTTAGGGAGAACTGTGGTTCCTATGAGGGTCATCGGCCAGGCTCTAGGGTGTCAGGTGACCTGGGATGCTGCTACGCGGACCGTGTTTGTCACTTCTAATCCTGTGGCTTCCGATTCCTCCGAGGATTCCACCGGCGGTCCTAATGGAGGGGCTGATGAAAACGCAGACAAGACGCGTTTGGTACAGGAACTAGCTAGCTATCATACTAACCTGAAGTTGTCGGACGGGACGGTAATCAATACACAGGATCTGACTTCGAAAGATATTTCCACGTTCAGCGAGGCTGACCTTCAGTTATTCCAGACGGCCTTGAAAGAGCTTCAGAAGTATACAAAAGAAATACAATTGCCCGACGGTACAGTTATTCCCACCCGATCTCTGGAGATCAAAGGGAAGTCGATTGCTACTGCCGACCAGCTAAAATCCTGGATACAGGCAGAAACCCCGAGGATCCAGGCTAAGATGGAGCAGAACCACCGGGTTTTCCAGCCGATACCGCTCGAGCTTGTAGATCTTTACCTCCAAATAGGTTCTGAATATGGAATCAGAGGGGATCTGGCTTTTTGCCAGGCGGTTAAGGAAACCGAGTACTTCCAGTTCACGGGTCTGGTTCAGTCGTGGCAGAATAACTACTGCGGGTTGTGGGCTACAGGCTCTGCTTGCACGGGGCAGGAATCCCTGAACGGGGCAGATCCGGGGATGGTAAATTTCCAGCCTGGAGTGCACGGGGCCATATTCTCGTCGCCGGCTGCAGGGGTAGAAGCCCATATACAGCATCTCTACGCTTATGCAACCAAGGAATCATTACCATCAGGAAAGGTGCTGTGTGATCCCCGGTTTGGGCTGGTAGCCAGGGGAAGTGCTCCTACTTGGCAGGGGTTAAATGCTCGCTGGGCAGTTCCGGGAATTACCTACGGGCAGAGCATAATCCAAGATTACTGGCTAAAAGCCTTAAACAGGTAAAACAAAACTTAAGCCTTAGACTGGGCTAAGGCTTGTGTTATCAACTATATGGCTCTTTGAACTTTGCCGGAACGAAGACAGCGGGTACATACGTATGTCTTCTGGGGTTGGCCGTCAACCAGAATTCGGACTTTCTGCACATTTGGTTTCCATTTGCGGTTGGTTCTTATGTGGGAGTGGCTGTACTGCTTCCCAAAAACAATTCCCTTGCCGCAGATTTCACACTTGGCCACTTTTGCTTCCTCCTCTCGTTGAAAGTACACGCTCCCATTGTATCAAAACGGGCGGGAGAGGGCAAGAAAA